>NZ_JARVCN010000050.1:0-13276 GCF_038442745.1 Crocosphaera sp. Alani8 | reverse complement strand
GTTTGGCCTAAGTTTTCGCAGCGAGTGACCCCTGGCTTTTTGAGAAGATACATATTTTTTAGGTTCTAAAAATGTCCTCAAAAAAGCTTGCAACCAACGCCAATAAAAACCCATTTTTCTGAAAATTTTACTTTTGGGCTGCCAAACTTTTCCTGTGAAACCAATATGACGTCTTCCTTGATTTTTAATTATTTCCTTAATTCGGCTAAATTCAGGGTGGTTATCAACCTGCCATCCCGCAACAGCCGCCGCAACACCAATATAGGAGTGATCTCCTTGGAAAACTTGCCTTATACCAAGCCAACGATCCGCCAATTCCCAAGTATCTAAAAATTTCCACTCTTGATCGCTACTTCGTCTAATGATAATTAAGTTTTCACAAATCCATTGAGTTTGAGAAAGGTCTATTTTTAGCTTTTGGGCTAGTAACTGAAAGCTACCATAATTTTTAGGATGATGTTTTTTAAGGTTCTCTTCTAAGGATTTACAACTGGTATTTGCGTACATCCCAGGAGGAATTTCTAAAACTTGTGGGATATCTCCAATAATTTCACTATCTGCGTCAACAAGAACAGCACATTCGTAATGCTTCAGAGCATTTTCTAAAGCAAAACGCTTATCATTGTATGCGTATAAAATACTTGTTCTATGTAATTTGACTGCATTTACTTTTGGAAGATCTTTAAAATACTGTGGCTCATCCGTGACTACAAACAAATCAATATCGCATTTTTGTAACTGTTGAGCTAAATGCTTCGCAGCTAAACGATAAGGATCTCCAAATGCAAGTGTGCAAAAACAGTATTTTACCGAAGGAGACATCTCCCCAGATCTAGGGCTTTGTGAAGAATAAAATTGATCTTTTTCCATGAATTTTTCTCTACTGAATTAAGCGATAAAAATCAGATAGCAATCCTGGTTTAGGGACAAAAATTATCAATTCAACATCTTTCGATTAAGGTAGATCCCATTAGTTGGGCAAATCCGATAGGTTGTTAAGCTCTAACCTAAAATAGAACATGAGTTGCACTTAGTCCTCTTAAATATCCTTTATTATCTTCCAATGCACTCCATCAGAAGCTTGATCATCAACGGGGTAATGCAACATCACACTACTATACCATTGAAACCATTTTTTTACCTCTTGTTTTAATCGTCTTTGATCCTTGTTTACAAAATATCTTGGCGACTATGGTAGCATTTATTTGCTCAATTTTTCTATAGATTTTCAATTTTATCTAAATAGTAACTTCCTACTTTTATTCCTCTTGACTGTAGTTTTTTTACTCTTTTTCCTTGTTCATCTTTGAGGATTATTTCTATTTTTACTATTCTGGTAATTTATCATAGATATTTACTAAGTTACTATCATAAATCACCTCTACTTCTTCCACATCGTTGTAAAAGCCCCATAATAAATAATCCCTTGATAATTTGTAAACCATTAATGTCTAATTGTTTCTATAGCAATACAAAAATTGGTTAGGACATTTTTCATATCCCTAGCTGTCATTCCGAGGTACGAGGAATCTCCACAACCTCCTAACAATAATGCGTGGTGCCATAGCGTAATCAAGTAAAATTTAGTATGATAAAATGGTAACCTTTTAGCCCCTTAACTGACTTTAGTTTTGTACATCCTGAAGAGGTAATACTATGAAGTTGAAACCCTCCTTAGTCCTGTTTTTTTTATTCACGACAGGAGTGCCTTTAATTTTTCCTGTGAAAGCCAATGCCCAACTACGCAACATTGGCCCTAACCTTTCAATTCCTTCTAGACAATGTATCCCTGGAGCGGTTAACTGTGGTGCTGAGGTTCACCGCGAAAATATGCGCCATAACCGTCAACTCTATTTTCAGACCCCTGAAAAGATTTTGCAACATTTCCATCGTGAACGCACGGAAAGAGCTTGTCTAGAGCGCACTATTACTACCCCTCCCCCACCTATTAATAACAACTGTAATCAATATCTTGAGCGGATCGATACCCTAAATCAAGAGGATGCTGTCATCGATCAAAGGATACTTCAACAACAAGAAATTGATCAGCTTTATCCTAATCCCCTTTAGAGAGTAGATAGTTATATTGAGAAGGTAAAGGGGCAGGGGAAGCAGGAGCAGAAAAAGTATTGCTTTACCATAATAAGCCGCCTTAACATGACAATTAACATATTCTCTTATCCTTCTGCTTTGATTAATAAATATCGTTGGTTGTTTGATTGAATAAAGGTTGACTAATAGGCATCACCAAAACTTTATCTACACGATTTCCGTCCATGTCCATCACTTCAAACTTCAAGCCCTTCCAATTGAAACTATCGGTTGCCTTGGGGATTTTACCCAAATGAGTAATCACAAAACCTCCCAAAGTATGAAAGTTACCCTGTTTTTCTCCAGGAATAATCTTCAGTCTAAATACTTTTTTAAATTCATCAATGGCTACGGTTCCGTCCATCAACCAAGAACCATCATCTCTACGTACTATAGAAGGAATAACAGTTTGATCGATGCGAGGAATATCCCCGACAATGGCTTTCAAAATATCATTAATAGTCACCAATCCTTGAATAATTCCGTATTCGTCTACCACTAAAGCAATGTGATTTCCTGTTTGTTGGAATAATTGTAAAACTTTTAATCCCAAGGTACTATCGGGAACCAATAAAGGTTGTCCTAAAGAAGCAGTTAAATCGAATTTTTGACAACTCAAACAATTAGATAATAAATTTGTTACCTGAACAATACCCAAAACTTCTTCTAAACTTCCCTGACAAACAGGAAAACGAGTATGGGTACTATGGACAACTTTGTGACGATTAATTTCAGCAGAATCTTCTAAATTTAACCAAATAATTTCGGGACGGGTTGTCATTAAACTGCTAACTTTGCGATCGCCTAATTGTAAAACCCTCTCCACCATATCGTGTTCCACTTCTTCAAACATTCCTGCTTCTTGTCCCTGTTTCAACATCACTTTAATTTCTTCTTGTGTCACAGGGGGTTCGCTGATAGTGGTGGTAATGCCCAAAAAAGATAGAATAAAATCCGTAGAAGTTCCTAACAATTGAACTATGGGGGAAACGAGACGAGAGATAAACAGTAAAGGTATAGCCATCAATGTAGCAATTCCTTCGGGATCACTCAACGCTAAACGCTTGGGAACCAACTCTCCAATCACTAGGGATAAATAGGTCAAACAAAGGACAACCAGGGTTATAGAAATGGCTTCGCTGTGAATCATTAACCCAGGAACACGCTGTAAAATAACCGTCAGATGTGCTGATAGGTTTGCTCCACCATAAACCCCTGCTAAAATGCCGATTAGGGTGATCCCAATTTGTACTGTTGATAAAATCTGGTTGGGATCATTGGCTAATTCTAAAGCGATTTTTGCCCGTCGATCACCTTGGAGACTCATCTGTTCTAAACGAATTTTTCGAGAGGAAACTAGGGCTATCTCTGACAGGGCAAAGATGGCGTTAAATAAAATCAACAAAAGGATAACCAGAAGTTCGCTTGCGATCGCAACCATAGAAACTCGATTTCGGCTTTGATTCAGAATAACCCATCATTTCTAGTATCAACTATTAACTCCCCAAAAACCGAGTGATCTTCTATTAAATTTTTATGAAATCCTGACATTTATCTCGGAAAAATGTAACAATAGATACAGAAAATACTTTTAAACACCATCAGTTTTCTCATCCAATGGAGAAAAGATGAGGAAAAGCGATCGGAGGAAAATCAATTATGAAACTGTCATTTCGTGGAATCAGTTATAATCACGAGCCTGTAAGCTTAAAATCTAGCAATGTAGAAATAGAAGGAACTTATCGGGGTGTTCATTGGAAAAGTCATCCTTATGGTAAATCTCCTGATGGTCAAGGACTTAAGGGTATGACTTATCGAGGTGTTCATTATCCAGACAATTAACTTATCAACCTGAGTTCGCTGAATGGAACTCAGGTTTCTAGTCAGAGTTTTTTCTCGCTACTTTTGACTTTGACTTTCTGCCTTTTTTCTTTCTCGTTCCGATACAGCTTCTTGTCTGGTGCTGCGCCATGCGTTGAGGGTACGACCCAAGTTTTGGGACAATTCCTGCCATCCCAACCAACTACCGACACGATTTTCATCCCAAGAAGCGGAAAATATACCGTAACTTAATCCTAAGACTCCTAACCCAAATAAGCCGAAACTTACTGCACCAACTATTGAATTAGGAATATCTAGTAAGTCTTGACTAACAACCCAATAGAAGATGAAAAAAGAGGACATTCCTAAAAAAGTAGGGATACCTGAAAAGATGGCCATTCGTCTGACCATTCTTTGACTTACGCTGTCAGGAATAGCATTTAAACTTGCATCGCGGTAGCCTTTTTGGGATTTTTGAGAACTTTTAAAGGAATTGTTAACTTTTTGTGGAGTTTTTTTTTGTTTCTTCTTTTTTTTCTGGCCTGGTTCAAAGGGGATAGAGTTCCTCGGGGAATTATCTGCCATAAGTCTTAAAATGGAATTGTAGATTATAAGGTTGAAAATTAATTGACAATGTGATTAATAACACACCTTTATCGATTTTAGCTTACTGTAGCAATTGTGTCCGTAATTTATCAAGATACGATTGTTAGTGATGTTAGCTATATAATCCATTGCTTATTGTTTTCTCAGAGAATTTTAAGCTACATTTCCTATGCTATTTAAAAAGTAGTATTTACAGTTCACATACTTTGAAACAATCTGAGTTTGGTGTTGAGAGTACCCTGTTTATGCTACAGTTAACCCTTGAGTATTCATAGCCTAAAAAATTATGAAACCTGTCGATTTTTTGCTTATTATTCATCCTGCATTGGCGGTTATTATTGTTTTTCCTTTGATTGGAATTGTCTCTTATTATTCCTTGCAAACCCGCCAAAGACGTTTGGCTTTAGCTAATAAAGAAAAAAGTAAAATCCCCCCTATCGTAGGAACAGAACACGTTAAGGTAGGACGCTGGTTATCCAGTGCGGTGGTAACAATTACTTTGTTTGGATTAGCTTATCCTATTGGGGAAAATATTATTAAAAATCAACTGTGGACGAACAACTTTTTACAGTTTATTTTCCTAATTGTCATGTTTGTCTTGACGGCGGTTTCTCTCTACTTTCTTCACAGTGCTAGACAAGCACATTGGCGAGGAACTTTTGCTACTTTAACTGGGATGGGAATTGTTGTTTTAGGTTGCCAAGATAACGTATTTCGTCGCACTAATGAGTGGTATGTGTCCCATTATTACTATGGCATTGCTGCTTCCTTGCTGATGATTTTTTCCCTAGCTATTGTCACAGACATTTACAAAGATAGGTCAAATCGTTGGCGAAATGCCCATATCATTCTCAATTGCTTCGCTTTGTTGTTATTCATGGGACAGGGAATAACAGGGGCTAGGGATTTATTAGAAATCGGGAAATTTAAACTAGGAGGGTAGAATGTAGAATGTTTAGGTTTCTACATTCTTAACTCTCTTATTTTCCTAGTCCTAACGAAGTTTAGCGAATATACTCTTTAAGGATGCTATTACGATTAGGGTGGCGTAATTTGCGCAGAGCTTTGGCTTCGATCTGACGAATACGTTCGCGAGTAACGTTGAAAATCTGACCAATTTCTTCTAGGGTTTTCATACGTCCGTCATCTAACCCATAACGTAACCGCAGAACATCTCTTTCACGAGGACTTAAAGTGTCGAGAACATTCTCTAAATCTTCCCGTAATAGGTTCTTAGATACCTCATCCTCTGGAGTTTCGCCGTCCGCTTCAATAAAATCCCCCAAACGGGAGTCTTCTTCTTTCCCGATGGGGGTTTCTAGTGAGATGGGAAGTTGTGCCGATTTAGCGATAAAACGTAACTTCTCAATGGTCATTTCCATGCGAGTGGCAATTTCTTCCTCGGTGGGTTTACGACGCATTTCCTGGGAGAGAAGTTTTGTTGTTTTCTTGATACGGGAAATGGTTTCGTACAGATGGACAGGAAGACGAATGGTACGCGATTGATCGGCGATTGCTCTGGTAATAGCTTGACGAATCCACCAAGTAGCGTAGGTAGAAAATTTATATCCCTTTTCGTGGTCAAATTTTTCCGCTGCACGAATTAACCCGAGAGATCCTTCTTGGATTAAATCTTGGAAGGATAAACCACGATTCATGTATTTTTTGGCAATGGAAACCACCAAACGAAGATTGGAGTGAACCATTTTATCCTTGGCTTTACGTCCCAGATATAAACGCCGTCTGAATTTTCCAAGGTAGCTTTTAGATTGTTCTTTCCAGCTTTTCTCTAAATCTGAAACGATGTCCGCTTTTTGTAACATGGCGGTTACTTCGGACCATCTGGGTTCTTTGTCTTTGGCTGATTGGGCGCGGAGCATTTGCTCGATATTCTCCCATTGGAAGATTCGCTTACCCCATTGATCGTCGCTGGGTTCTTGTTCTTGATCAAGTTCTTCCCACAATGCTTCTCTGATACGCTCGAGTTGCAGTAAATCAGCAATTTTTCGAGCTAGTTCAATTTCTTCTTCAGCCCTTAAAAGTCGAATGCGACCTATTTCTTGCAAATAAACCCGAATCGAATCTTCGGTATAAGGTTTCTTCTTACCAGGATCTTTACGACGAGAAGCACTAATCTTGCGATTCTTTTTAGTTTCTACTTCAACAATATCGTTGCTAGGTACGTCTATATCTTCGTCAATGAAGAATGGTACTTCTATCTGAGATTCCGTAAGGGTTAATAGGTCGTTAGCCTGCGTCATGCCGTTTTCCTCTTGCTCCTTCGATGCAAAACTAGAAGTGATAGTGAATTATCAGTTGAGTTATTTGGATGAGTCTCTATCAACTATCCTTTGGACATAGCCAGCTTTCTTTGTACAGTGCGAAATTGTCTAAAGTTTTTGGATACGGACGAGTGTTTGTCTCATTAACCTTGGAAAACTTTATAAGTTTCACTCTAGAAAACTGAAATCCTATCCGATTGTAGCCTCAATTACGAAAAATCGGGGACAGTTTTTGCTTTAATAGCATCAAGATTGTGTGAATCTTGACTCGAATCATCCTAAATTGGATGCTAGGGAATCCGAAATATAGGTCAATATTCCTATCTTTTCGGATAGATTCTTATCTGATTACTAGATAATGGTGAGTCTGTTGGATCGATCAAAAGTGGTACTTTTGTTTTTTAGAGAGAATACAATTTAGTCCTTTTAATCATACGTTAGCAAAGTTTTTGGGCTATCGATCTACTTAAAACGATCAAACAGCGATCAAATATCAAAATATGATGACCCTTTAACCAGATCAGAGGTTCCATAGCACAGCGAAGGACTTAAAAAATGGTAGAGGAATTGAGCCAGCTACTGAAGGTTGCTGAATAATAGGGTGATTTACAAAATATTGCCATAATTTATCTCTTTTTCATAAGCTTTGTAGTCTGGTTTCCTGATAGATAAATAAAATCAGTAAAAAAAATTTGACATTTTCGATTTTTGATGATTTTCATATAAAAGTTTGAGCAATTTCTATTAGTAATAATTTCCTAGGCTAAGGGGAAAATTGAAAATAATAAAAAAGATACTCCAGATATATAAAAATTAGTTTATTTTGGTTAATCATCTTCAGCCTTATGCTTTAAAAATTTAATTCTCTTTCCTATAAATACTTCCATCTGGCATTATTGCTCCTCGCAAATCAGCATTGGTTAAAATTGTTCCTGTTAAATCAGCATCTCTTAAATTACTATTAACTAAAATAGCATTACTGAGGTCAGCATAACTCAAATCAGCCCCCTGTAAATTAGCTTCTGTTAAGTCAGTAGGAAACTGCGATCGATAGGGTTCTTGTGTTAGTTTTGCTCGACATAATCTTGCCCCCGATAAATTAACTCGGTGCAATGATGCTGAGTTTAAATTGGCATAACATAAGTCCGCTTGGCTTAAATTTGCTTGTTCTAAATTAGTCCTGATTTCAGAGGTAGGGCGCAAGTCTACTTCGTATAAAATAGCTCTTAATAATACCGCTCTTGTCAGATTTGTACCACACAAACTAGCTTTACTTAGATAGGTGTCTGTGAGGTTAGCGTCAACCAATTTTGCTCCACTGAGATCTGCATCTCTTAGTATTGCCTCAGATAAATCTGCATCCTTGAAATCACTTCCCCAGAGAACAGATTCACTAAGATTAACTTTTTTAAAGATAGCTTGACAAAAAATACTTTTTCCTAGGCGAGATTGTCTTAAATCCGCTCCCTGAAAATCTGCACCTGAAAGGTTAAAATCGATTAAATCTGCCTCTCTAAGAACAATATTATGGAATATTCTCCCTCCTAACTCGTATTTTTTTAGTAATTCTTCTAATTCCATTCTTTATTTCCTATTTATCTCCTTTTGATTGTAGTCTTAATTACCTCGAAAGTCGGGGTTTCTTTGACTTCATTTAATTTACAACTATTTAGTAATATAGGAACATAGCATTAATTAAGGTATAATTAAAAGTCATAATATGTCCACATAGTTTTTTATCCATATAACAATATGGCAAAAGTAAGCACCTCAGAATACTCCCTTGAGACGACATTGATAGGAAACAAAGAGATTTGTCACTTACCTCCTGCTGCGTTGGCGATGATTGCTGATTTTTTCAAAGTATTATCAGAAATGAGCCGCTTGCAGATTATTTGTGCGTTAAAAAATGGGGAAAAAAATGTTTCTCAGATCATCGAAATCACGGCTTTAGGTCAAGCGAATGTTTCCAAACATTTGAAAGTATTAACCCAAGCAGGAATTGTGACTCGTACTCAAGAAGGGGTAAATGTTTTTTATGCGATCGCTAATCCATTGGTGTTTCCTTTATGCGATCTTGTCTGTAATTCTGTTGCTACGCAATTACAACAGCAAAACGAACAATTTCAGTCAATAAAAAGCTTTCAAGAGTTATTTTAGAATGTTGACATGAATATAAAAAAAGTAGTTCGACTAATAGTGGGTTTTTCAGCTTTAGGGGTTAGTATTCCTTCTTTCCTATTATTTACCTACGTAACTTTACAAGATTGGATGCTTTTAGATGCTGCTACTCAAGAAATTATGATCAATAGAAATAAAATGGATTCAGAAGAAATGAATTATCTCTTATCAA
Organism: Crocosphaera sp. Alani8; assembly: GCF_038442745.1. Lineage (NCBI taxonomy): Bacteria > Bacillati > Cyanobacteriota > Cyanophyceae > Chroococcales > Aphanothecaceae > Crocosphaera > Crocosphaera sp. Alani8. The sequence goes on along the minus strand of NZ_JARVCN010000050.1, from coordinate 4,123 downwards.
GAGAATTAGCCCATCGTATTAATGTAGCTGCAGATGGAACCTGGGCATTAATGAGCGCAATTATTGGTTTACAAGCTATTGCTCTAGTTACAAGAAACAGTGATTAGAATTCTACTCAATAAGATAATATTTCATCATAAATAAACATCGTTTAAAATTACTATTTCTGGAACTTAATATCTTAATTGATTATCCAAAATATTGTAGAATAAACTATAGTATTTAGCCCGTGATATAAGTCGAAAATTATGATTGACCTCTACTACTGGACAACCCCAAACGGTCACAAAATTACTATTTTTTTAGAAGAAGCTCAACTAGACTACAATATTAAGTTAGTTAACATTGGGAAAGGAGAGCAATTTGACCCTGCATTTTTACAAATTTCTCCTAACAATCGAATTCCTGCTATTGTTGATAGTTCTCCAGTAGATAGAAAGCAACCCATTAGTATTTTTGAATCTGGTGCAATTCTGTTGTATTTAGCCAAAAAAATCCAGCAATTTTTACCTACAAATATCAGGGGTGAAATGGAGGTTATGGAGTGGTTATTTTGGCAAATGGGGGGACTTGGCCCCATGTTAGGTCAAAACCATCATTTTAGTCAGTATGCTCCCGAAAAAATTCCCTATGCTATTAATAGATATGTCAAAGAAACAGAACGACTTTATGGAGTATTAAATGAACGTTTAAAAGATAGAGAATATATTGCAGAAGATTATTCCATTGCTGATATGGCCGTTTATCCTTGGATTGTCCCCCATCAACAACAGAAACAAAATTTAGGGGACTTTCCTAATCTAAAAAGATGGTTTGAAACCATGCAAAATCGCCCAGCAGTTCAAAAAGCTTACGAAATAGCTAAAAATCTAAAAACAGGAGCAACAATTACAGAAGAATCTAAAAAGATTTTGTTTGGTCAAGGAAAAAGAGAAAGTTAAATGAGTTAAGTATTGAAAGTTATCCTTGCTCAGAAACTTTACTACCTTTTTTATACCATTTTCGCCAAGCAGTTGAACTTCTTATGGCAATCCATAACAGCATTAAAGCAATTAATCCCCCATTTGTTGGAGCATCAAAAGCAAACAAAACTAATAAAATGCAAATAATGTCTTCAACACAAATCACCCAGATAGGTAAGCCCCTTAAACGAAAGAACCAACCCACTTGAACTAACTTTAAAACCAAAGCCAATAAGCCTCCAATCAGCCCAATTAACCACAAAGGAATGATTCCTAAATTAGCAATTTTAACCACAGTAACTGCTAATAAACCACCCACAAAAGGACTAAAAATTAACTGAACAATCTGTAAAATACGTTGCCCCAATAACTTTTTAGAGCCAAATAATTCAAATAAAGACCAACTAGTTAAAATCCCGATTAAAACTTGAGGAGGAATAACAGAAAGTAGAGGAACTTCTGACCACAAATCACTACGAAGTAAGCCAACAATTAATAAAGGTAAAGCAATTCTCATACCAGCCGCTGCGGACACAGAAAGGATTGCTAAAATACCAATAATCATTTTATTTGACTCTTACTATCTAAGTCGTTCATTTTCCATTGTCTCCTACTCTTGTACAATAGTGACAATAGCCTTTTATAAACCCCATCATGGTTGAAGTTCCCAACAGTTTAGAACAAGCCGTTCAGCAAGGCAAAGAAGCAGCTAAAATTGCCCTAGAATCAGGTGTCGGACGTATTTCCATAGAAATTGTTGTCCCAGAAATTGCCATACAAGCCCAAGCGTTAGCATTAGAGTTTACCACCTTATTTGAAGGGCAACAATCGGGCTTAAAAGTAATTTTTCCCGACACTGGGGCGGCCGCCTTAGCTAGACGGGACTGGGGAGAAACCCCTTTTCGAGTAACAGACTTAGGGAGTCGGGCCACTTCTATAGACAACAAAGTTTCTGAAGCAGACGAAGCCTTTTTATTGGTATGTCCCTCCTCGGTGGAAGTAGAAACTGTAGAAAAATTGTGTAATTTAGCGGACCATCGTCCCGTCATTCTGCTCATTCCTCAGTTAGAAGATGTTTCTATTGTGGGTATTGGTTACGCGGCTAGACAACTACGGGAACGGTTTATTAGTACCTTGGAGTCGGTTTATTATTTTCGCCCCTCAGATGAAGTGGTAGTGTTGCGGTCTTATCCTTCTCCTTGGTTAGTATATTTAGAAAGAGAAAATGGCTACGAATTAATTGCTGAACAAACACAAAAACCTATGGGGGAAGCCTTAGATATTTTAGTTAATGATGTCTTGAAAGGGGAAGAAGAAGATACTAGTCAACCTCAACGCAAAAAATCAGGAATTTTTGCCAGTATGCAAAGTTTTCTCAAAGCTTTGAGTCAGTAAGCTGAAATTTATATTCCTTTAAAGTTTCCTTAAGAGGAGAGCATAAGAAAAGAAAACCTGAATTAATGCTTAAAAAAACCCATAGGAGACAAGGATTTTTTTAGTCTGGAAGGGAACAAGATAAATTAATTGGTTAGAGTCCCTGTGCAGCAATTAATGGAAACAACAGGGGATTATCTTATCGAGAAAAAATAAGCAGGAGAAAGACTCAATGCAAGATAAACAGATGCTCATGATTCCAGGGCCTACCCCTGTCCCTGAAAGTGTCCTTTTAGCTATGGCTAAACATCCCATCGGACACCGTAGTGGAGATTTTAGTCAAATTATTGGGGAAATTACCGAAAACCTGAAATGGCTCCATCAGACTCAAAACGATGTCCTCATGTTAACCGTCAGTGGGACTGGGGCCATGGAAGCAGGAATCATCAATTTCCTGAGTGCAGGGGATCGGGTTTTAGTGGGGAATAACGGCAAATTCGGAGAACGTTGGGGAAAAATTGCCCGCGCCTTTGGCTTGGAAGTAGAAGAAATTACCGCCGAATGGGGTAAACCCCTCGAGCCAGAAGCCTTTAAAGCCAAGCTAGAAGAGGATACCAATAAAACTATCAAAGCCGTAATTGTCACCCATTCCGAGACCTCTACAGGGGTTCTCAATGACCTCCCAACCATCAATAGCTATGTTAAGGAACACGGAGAAGCCTTAATCATGGTAGATGCTGTCACCAGTTTGGGATCTGTTAATGTGCCGGTTGACGAATGGGGACTAGATGTGGTGGCCTCAGGCTCCCAAAAAGGCTACATGATCCCCCCAGGATTAGGATTTGTCGCCGTTGGTCCTAAAGCTTGGAAAGCTTACGAAACAGCCACTTTACCCAAATTTTATTTAGATTTAGGAGCCTACAAAAAAGCAACCGATAAAAGCAGTTCCCCCTTTACTCCCCCAGTTAACCTCATGTACGGGTTACAGGTGGCTCTAGAAATGATGAAAGCAGAAGGGTTAGAAGCCATGTTTACCCGTCATCAACGCCTCACCCAAGCTACTCGCGCTGCTGTTAAAGGGTTAGGTTTATCCCCCTTTGCTCCAGATGAAGCCGCGAGTTATGCTGTAACCGCAGTTATGCCCTCCACCGTTGAAGCAGAGGCCATCCGTTCTACCATGAAAAAAGAATTCGATATAGCCTTAGCCGGAGGACAAGATCACCTCAAAGGAAAAATTTTCCGCATCGGCCATTTGGGTTTTGTCAGTGAACGAGATGTTTTAACGGCGATCGCTGCCCTAGAAGCCACATTACAAATTTTAGGTCATCAGGGGGCAGATTCTGGAGCCGGTATTGCGGCTGCGTCTCGAGTGTTAGGTTAAACCTCAGTTCGGTGTTGAATCTTTTTCAACTACAGAATAAGCGTTATACACTCTTCATTTTCACCATGTCAAACTTAGGTTAGGGTAATGGACTGAGGGGATGAGGGGACATAAGTAGTCGGACATAAATTTTACGTTTTCCCCATCTCCTCCGTGTCCAAAAACATTAATCTTTCCCTATCCTACTCTTCCATTGTTCTTTACCCCTGTTTGGTACTCTCGAATAGAAAGTCATAAACAGTGAATGACAATGGTTAGAAATTTTCCAATCAATTCTGGTGAAATGGTAGAGCGAGCCGATCGCTTAATGAGTGCAGCCTCGAATCGTTATCGTGTTGTAGTACAAGTTTCGAGGAGGTTTTTCTAGAAGACAAAAACCTGTACAATACTAGACATACCTGTACAT
>NZ_JARVCN010000049.1:0-13296 GCF_038442745.1 Crocosphaera sp. Alani8 | reverse complement strand
TCTTTGTCCCCTAACTTTCGGCGAGTCCCCCCAGACTTTTTGAGAAGCTTCGTTATTTCGGGGTTTTATTTTGGTTATTAGATCGTTGGCGAAGACTCTACCCAAAGCCTATCTTACCTAATTTATACGATACTATTTGTATAGTTAGCAGTGGAGTATCTTTACTCAGTATTGGCACTTTAGAAATTTTCAATTCTGCTGAATATCCTTTGCTCACATTATTATGTTTAAGTTTATTATTGATTCCTATTCCTCTATCTATAATTAGCCTAATTTATAAACAAGGAAGATATCACAACTTGATGGAAAATTCCTACTTTTTATTAGATGGATCAATGCGACAATTACAATTACTAATTGTTCGGTTACCTGTTATTCCCGAATTTCATTTTTTTCGAGATCGCTATACACCCTTAATATGGGAAAGACGTTGGAATTGGTTAAACTATTACGATTTTAGTTTAAACAATTTTCTTAAATTAGGATTCAATGATATTCGACTAAGAGATCAACATCTTCCTGGATTAATCTCAACCTTAGTGTGGTATCAGTGGACATTGGGGTTATTGTATATCGCTTTACTATTATGGACACTTTCCCGTACTATTCCGGGGTTAAACTTGTTGATCTACTTAAAATAAAGTTACTAAATATTTAGAAACTTTTCAAACAAATAGTTACCCTTTCCCCTCAATTCTCATCTAAGTTATCCCTCATCCTTTGGGTTATTGACTTCTTCTTTGAAACCTCGTAACATTTTACCCAAAGAAGATCCCAATTCAGGTATTTTTTGGGGACCAAAAATTAATAAAGCAACAATAATAATAATAGCAACTTCGAGCCATCCTAGTCCAAACATATATATCTCCCAAAGTTAAGTTATGTCTGTATTTCGTCATGGGGGTACAGTCTTAGTATATCCTGAGAATACGGTCTTTTGTTACATCCGTTACATAAACATGACGACTTTACAAACCTCATCCACTACCTTAAACCTAAACCCATTAATTCACAGCTTAGCTGAGGTTATTATCTCCCGTTGGCAAGAATATTTGGAATTAAGTCTCTACGAGTTACCAGAAGGTTTAGGTTATGTAGAAGGGAAACTAGAAGGGGAAAGACTTGTGATCGAAAATCGTTGCTATCAATCCACTCAATTTCGTAAAATGCACCTAGAATTAGCTAAAGTAGGGAAAGGGTTAGATATTCTTCATTGTGTTATGTTTCCTCATCCTGACTATTCTCTCCCTATGTTTGGTTGTGATGTTGTAGCAGGGAAAAAAGGTGTTAATGCAGCGATCGTAGATTTATCTCCGGCTAACCCCGAATTGATCTTATCTGATGCTTACAATCAAGCATTATCCCAACTAGAAAAACCAGACTTTTCTGATCAGAGAGATTTACCAGAATGGGGGGATATTTTTTCAGATTATTGTTTATTTATTCGTCCCCATAATCAAGAAGAAGAACAACTGTTTCTTAAACGAGTTGGAGACTTTTTAAAAATTCATTGCCAACAAGCAAATGAATCGCAAAAAGTTTCTATTCAACAGCAAGAACTTAATCTACAAGGTCAAAAATATTATTGTCAAAAGCAACAACAAAACGACAAAACTCGCCGTGTTTTAGAAAAAGCATTTGGAGAAGTTTGGGCTAATAGGTATATTACAGAAGTTTTATTTGATGTACCTAATCAGCAACTTTCATCAGCTATCAGTTAGTAGTTATTGGTTAAATTAATTGTTATCTGCTAACTATTCACTGTCAACTGTTCACCATCTACTGATTTAAGGAAATAGTTTGTAATGAATGAAAAAGCTAAATTACTAGAAACAATTGCCGGAAAAAATAGAGGTTTACTAGCAACAGAAATGGATCGAGTGAGGGTACTCTCAGCTATCGAACAACTCGAAGATCATAACCCAAACCTAGCACCGATTAAAACCCCCGAATTATTGGAAGGAGATTGGCGTTTACTGTACACAACCAGCAAAGGAATTTTAGGATTAGATCGTTTTCCTATGTTTCAATTAGGTCAAATCTATCAATGTATTCGGGTCGAAGAAGCAAAAATTTATAATATTGCTGAAATTGTTGGAGTTCCTCTCTTGGAAGGAATCGTTAGTGTAGCGGCAAAATTTGAAGCCACTTCAGAAAAAAGGGTACAAGTTAAATTTGAACGGTCTATTTTAGGATTGCAACGGTTTTTTGGTTATCGATCTCCCAAGAAATTAATCAAAGAAATTGAAACAGGAAAAAAGTTCTTTCCATTAGATTTTAGTATCGAAAATCGAGACCAACAAGGATGGTTAGAAATTAGTTACTTAGATGAAGATTTACGCATAGGAAGAGGTAACGAAGGCAGCGTTTTTGTCTTAGCAAAAGAGAAAAAAAGTATCGGAGATTAAAAGAGAAAGAATGAATTTTGATAAAATTAGTGGAACAAATAACACCTAACCAAATCAAAGATTTAAGTGGGTGTTAATGTTCAATATCCTACAGGTTTCCCAAACCGGGAGCAAACAAAATCTGAGATCCCTGTGCATTTGTCCTCGTTTTCAAGATAAACTACAGTATGATATGAAATTGTTGTTGATATCATCATGAGTGTAGTTAGCCAAGTTATTCTAAAAGCAGACGATGAACTCCGATATCCTAGCAGTGGTGAACTCAAGGGTATCCGGGAATTTCTGAGTACAGGGCAACAGCGTCTTCGCATCGCCGAAACCCTCGCCGAAAACGATAAAAAAATCGTTGACCAAGCTCAGAAAAATTTGTTTAAAAAACGGCCCGAGTATCGCTCTCCTGGGGGTAATGCGTACGGTCAAAAACAGTACAATCAGTGTTTACGCGATTATAGCTGGTACTTACGTTTAGTGACTTACGGGGTGTTAGCGGGGAGCAAAGAACCCATAGAAAAAATTGGGTTGATTGGGGTAAAAGAAATGTATAATTCCCTAAATGTTCCTGTCCCTGGAATGGTTGATGCTATTCGCTGTCTTAAAGACGCAGCTTTAGCACTTTTGAACAATGAGGATGCAGAAGAAGCTGCTCCCTATTTCGATTACATGATTCAAACCATGTCCTAAAAGTTAGCTTCGGAAACTGTAGCACCGTACACTAGGACATGAGCAACGGGTAACTTACCCAATGTGTCTACTTTTAACACTGCTTTAGTTCTAATGTACGATGCTATAGTCTTAGTAGCAAGGACTCTTATGCACGATTTTTGAGTCTGTGATAGAGTGTAAGGGAAAGGCTGCTGTGTTGGTGACTGCCAATAAAGTTTTTTGATCTATGCTTTTAGTTTAAGGGTTTTAACCAGCTATTGTGGTAGTAAACCGGGCTTGTACTCGGAAACAGAAACGATAAGCGGTCGATACCCACCTGGTAATCCCAGGTCATAAACTGAGGTAAAACGGCACAGTGGTTTTTCAGGATTCGTTTTGGAGTGTACACCCAGCGGCTTGTTTTTGAGAGGATGCACAGAGGATTAGTATTAGCTACTCAAAGCCACTTCAAGCAACACTCAATCCATCGGTTAAGGTATTCCTGCTAAACCTGTTATGAAGCCAAAGTTAAGGTAGAAGGCGGAAAAAAACTCAGCTACGGAATTAAAGCAATTACGATTTTTTCCTAAGTTTAGGGTACGGGGAGAAAATGTCACCCATCAGATTGGTTTATAAACCCCCGGAAATGAGTTTTGCTAAATTACATCATTTCTCTTCACATTGGTGCAAGAAAAGTCTTTAAATAAGCTGATCAGGGAATAAATAGAGATATATATAGCATTTCTCGGACTCATAAGGTACACCTAACTCTTGCCCTCTGCCTCCTGCCTCCTGCCTCAAAGCAATAACCTCTGTACCTCACAAGTATGAGAACTGCTATAAGTTGAAGCTAATTACACACAATTAAATCGATAATGAAAAAATCTTCTTCCGTTTTTACCTCAGAATTTATCCATCGTTTACAGTTAAATAATGGCATCCTTTTAGTAGTGCGAGAAAATCCTACAGCAGACCTAATTTCCGGTCGCTTTTTTTGGAAAAAAGCAGGTACTATGTGGGAGGAACCAGAAAAAGCAGGTATTTTTCATTTACTCGCTAGTGTAATTACCAAAGGAACTCAAAATATGTCCTCTCTTGATATTGCAGAGACTGTTGAGTCCATGGGTGCTGGTTTAGGAGGGGATACTGCATCAGATTATTTTGTGATGAGTATTAAAGCCGTTTCAGAAGACTTTGAAAATATCTTAAAGTTATTAGGGGAAATTCTGCGATCGCCGACTTTTCCAGAAGAAGAAATTACCTTAGAAAAACAGTTAATTTGTCAAACCATTCGTTCTCAGCAAGAACAACCTTTTAAAGTTGCTTTTAAACAGTTACGAGAAAAAATGTATGGAGAACATCCCTATGGACGTTCTGTTTTAGGCACAGAAGAAACTGTTTCTCAAGTCAATCGAGAAGACTTACAAAAGTGTCATTACGATCATTTTCGACCTGAAAATTTAGTTATTAGTTTATCGGGAAATATTACCTTAGCTCAAGCAGTTAAATTAGTTGAAAAAAACTTTGGAACTTGGGAAAATCCTGACCAAAATTTAACCCTTAATTCCCTTCCAGTGTTAAAGGTTTCTCCTTGCGACATGATGACCCATCAAGCAACACAACAAACTACCCTGATGCTAGGTTATTTAACTGTTGGCGTTGATCATGTTGATTATCCTGTTTTAAAGCTATTAAGTACCTATTTAGGTAATGGATTATCAAGTCGTTTGTTTGTAGAATTAAGGGAAAAGAAAGGACTAGCTTACGACGTTTCTGCATTTTTTCCCAGTCGTTTACAGCCATCTTATTTTGTTACTTATATAGGTACGGCTCCCCATAATACTAACATTGCTATTGAAGGATTAAAACAAGAAGCCAGTAGATTGTGCGAGGTAGAATTAACCCCAGAAGAACTACAAGTGGCAAAAAACAAGTTATTAGGACAGTACGCTTTAGGAAAACAAACTAATGGAGAGGTTGCTCATTTATATGGATGGTATGAAACTTTGGGGTTAGGGATTGAGTTTGATGAAAAATTTCCCGAAATTATTAATCAAGTTACCCCTGAAATGGTGCAGAAAGTAGCAAACGATTATTTCTTATCCCCTTATCTTTCTGTGGTTGGTCCAGAGATGCCTTTGAATTGATTTTATGTATTTAATTTTATTGTATAAGGCTAAATAATTGGTTTAAAGATTTGAAAAAAATTCTCTTATTGTTTCTTAATTCTCAAACTTTTCATAAGCTTCTACAATTTTTTGAACCAAAGGATGACGAACTACATCCGCTTGAGAAAAGTAACAAAAAGCAATGCCTTCCACTGACTTTAAAATTTTCGTTGCTACCACTAAACCAGACGCTTGATGTCCTGGTAAATCAGTTTGGGTAATGTCTCCCGTTACCACCATTTTTGAACCCAATCCTAACCGTGTCAATACCATTTTTAATTGTGCTGGCGTGGTGTTTTGTGCTTCATCCACAATAACAAAAGCCTTGCTTAAAGTTCGTCCTCTCATATAAGCTAAAGGGGCAACTTCTATCTGTCCTCTTTCCATTAAATCGGGGATTCTTTGTGGGTCAATAAACTCATATAGCGCATCGTACAATGGTCTTAGAAAAGGATTAACCTTTTCTTGTAAATCTCCAGGTAAAAAACCTAATTTTTCCCCTGCTTCTACCGCCGGACGAGTTAAAATTAACCGTTCGCATTCATCGTTTAATAAAGCTCTAACCGCTAAAACAGCTGCGAGAAATGTTTTTCCCGTTCCTGCCGGACCGATACAAAAAGTAACATCGTGTTTTTGGATGGCTTTAATATATTGTTTTTGTCGAAAGGTTTTTGCGCGGATGACTTCCCCTCGACGGGTTGTTGCTAAGATGGATTTTTGTAAGTCTTGATATTCATCCATACGTCCCGTGTCTAATGCTTGAAACGCTGTCATTAAGTCAGGACGAGAAATGGTTTTTGCTTCTTGCCAATAAGGTTGTAGCGATCGCAAAACTTTCATTACCCTTTCAACAGGCTTTTCCTGTCCATAAATACTTAATTCTTGACCCCGTAACACTAGATTTGTCCCTGTATGACGGGAAAGGAATTTCAGGTTTTCTTCGGCGACTCCAGCTAAGGCGATCGCACTTTCATGACTGGGTAATTGAAGGGTTTGGGAAGTTTCGGTCATTTATTCCGTTTGATGATTGTTGTCTTGATAAGGCTTTTACAATAACTATTGTTATCAATGATAGTGAATAGTTGAATATTTTGCCCACTTACGCCACCCATCAATCTCTACAAATGTCACATATTCTTACTAAACTTTCTAGCAATTAAAAAATATTCTCAATTAAAAATTAATAGAAAAACAAAAAAAAAGTTAATTTTTTGAACACCATTGCAGAAGCACAATTATCATCGAATAAATCGAATGGTATTGAGCAAAAAATATTATCTATTGTTATTTTAAAGCGAGAAAATCATGAAATTTGTCGATGAATATCGTAATGCAGATTTAGCAGACAAATATGTCAAAGAAATTACTCAAGTGATTAGTCAGCCTTGGACAATTATGGAAATTTGTGGCGGACAAACCCATTCTATTGTTAAATATGGCATCGATCGTTTATTGCCTTCTGAAATAACCCTGATTCACGGTCCAGGTTGTCCTGTTTGCGTGACTCCCATAGAATTAATCGATTGTGCTTTAAAAATTGCCAGTTTACCTAATGTTATTTTCTGTTCTTTTGGGGATATGCTACGAGTACCTGGAAGTAAAAAAGATTTATTGACAATTAAAGCTAATGGTGGAGATGTGCGCATTGTTTACTCACCATTAGATAGTTTAAAAATTGCCGAAGAAAATCCTCATAAAGAGGTTGTTTTTTTTGCAGTTGGCTTTGAAACAACCACACCAGCAACTTCAATGGCCGTTTATCAGGCGAAACAACAAGGGATTAAAAACTTTTCTTTATTAGTTTCTCATGTCCTAGTTCCACCGGCCATGGAAGCCCTTTTATCTTCTCCCGATTGTGTAGTCCAAGGATTCTTAGCGGCTGGTCATGTTTGTACGGTTATGGGTTACGAAGCTTATAAACCCATTGCGCAAAAATACCAAGTCCCCATCGTCATAACCGGATTTGAACCAATCGATGTTCTGCAAGGAATTTACCATTGTATTCAACAATTAGAAATAGGAAAATATGACTGTGAAAATCAATATATCCGCTCCGTAAAATCTCAAGGTAACTCTTTAGCACAGCAACTAATTCAAGAAGTTTTTGAAGTAGTTCCCCGTCGCTGGCGAGGCATCGGAGAAATAGGAGAGAGTGGTTTGGGATTACGCTCAGAATACGCCCTCTACGATGCCTTAAAACGCTTCCAAAGCCCTTTATCCTCTTTGACCCCATCCAGCTCCCCACAAGTGTGTATTAGCGGTCAAATTATGCAAGGCCACAAAAAACCTAACCATTGCCCGGCTTTCGGAACCCAATGTACACCAGAAAAGCCTTTAGGTGCCCCTATGGTGTCCTCAGAAGGAGCTTGTGCGGCTTATTACCGTTATCGAACTCAGGCCAGTGATAACCGGTAACTGTTCCCCTGAAACCTCGATTTCTGAAAAAAATATTACAAAATATTAACAAGCAATACTAAATGTCAACACAATGCAAGAAAATGAATGGGTCAGGTTGCTTGGCAACAAATCCAGTTGGATGATCCCATAGCAACCACAATTCGTATAAGATGTAACATTAGAGCATCTAGTTCAATTTATTGGGAGGAATCCATCCATGAGTATTGTCACGAAATCCATCGTGAATGCTGATGCAGAGGCTCGCTACCTCAGCCCTGGCGAACTCGATAGAATCAAAACCTTTGTCACCAGCGGCGCTGCTCGTTTACGTATTGCTGAAACCCTAACTGGTTCACGGGAAAAAATAATCAAAGACGCTGGTAATCGCTTATTCCAGAAGCGTCCTGATGTTGTTTCTCCTGGAGGAAACGCTTACGGGGAAGAAATGACCGCTACTTGTCTTCGTGACATGGACTACTACCTCCGTTTAATCACCTACGGAATCGTCTCTGGTGATGTTACCCCAATCGAAGAAATCGGTTTAGTGGGTGTAAGAGAAATGTACAAGTCCTTGGGTACTCCTATCGATGCAGTAGCCCAAAGTGTACGAGAAATGAAAGAAGTAGCAACCGGAATGATGTCTGCTGACGACGCGGCAGAAGCAGGTTCTTACTTTGATTATGTTATCGGTGCGATGAGCTAGGACGGGTAGAAAATACTCCCACGATCCAAGCCGTCCCCAACAATTGTAAAACTGTTGAAGACTAGGCAAGACTAAGGAAGCAAAACTATGCAAGACGCAATTACCTCCGTAATTAATTCTGCAGACGTTCAAGGGCAGTACCTTGATAGTTCTGCGATGGACAAACTGAAAGGCTACTTTGCCACTGGAGAACTCCGTGTGCGTGCAGCCAGTGTAATCAGTGCTAACGCTGCAGCGATCGTAAAAGAAGCAGTGGCTAAGTCCCTACTGTACTCTGATGTTACCCGTCCTGGCGGTAATATGTACACCACTCGTCGTTACGCAGCTTGTATTCGTGACCTCGACTACTATCTCCGTTACTCCACCTACGCTATGTTAGCGGGTGATCCTTCCATTCTCGATGAGCGTGTTCTTAACGGATTAAAAGAAACCTACAACTCCTTGGGTGTTCCCATCGGTAGCACTGTTCAAGCTATCCAAGCTATGAAAGAAGTAACCGCTGGTTTAGTTGGTGCAGACGCAGGAAAAGAAATGGGTGTCTATTTCGATTATATTTGCTCTGGTTTAAGCTAGAACCCTAAAGCCACCGACGATAACAACCAACGAAAGGTTGTCTATAGATGAGGTTCGGGAAGTCTAGAGTGAGTGCTAGCTGGTTAAAGGCTTAATCTTTGATGTTAAAGATAGGTTTTGACGATCTAGTATTGACTCTTGACTCTCGGACTTTGTTGTATCAGAACTTTTGAGGAAATTTAGGAGAACTCGACCCATGCGAATGTTTAAAGTCACCGCTTGTGTTCCTAGTCAAACAAGAATTAGGACACAGCGAGAATTACAAAATACCTTTTTCACAAAATTAGTTCCTTACGATAATTGGTTTCGGGAACAGCAACGCATCATGAAAATGGGCGGTAAAATTGTCAAAGTAGAATTAGCCACCGGAAAACCCGGAACTAACACTGGATTACTGTAGATATTCACAAATCATCCATTTCTCCGTTGTTAGTATGATTTTAGATCAAGAACCCACAGGTAAATCGAGCCTGTGGGTTCCTTATTTTTCTGGACAATGGTAAGGGAGGGAAAAAATTTGGGAATCCTGAGAAAGAATAGTAACACTTAGTAACCTGAGTTCGGAGTTGAATCTTTTTTTAGGAGAGAATCAGCATTTGAGATTGCTCAATCAAGACAAGTTGTCCCGACATTATTTGAAACCGACAGGATATGAGAAGTGTTATGCAACCTCAGTGCCATTATTGAAACCCAACTGAACCTTATCATTAACCAGTTATGTCTAACCGCCCTCAAGACTTCTTAAATTGTGAAGCCACCCTCGTCGGTGAACAAATCCCCGATTGTGAGGCTACTATTGTTGGTGATGAATCGTCCCCCCCAAAATTTACGCCACCAAAGACCGATCCTGTCCCAAATCAAATACCCTCGAATGCTGTTGTTACCCTAGTTAATAAATTTTTAGCAAAAACAGTAGAAAAAAAAGCTACTTACATTCAGATTGAACCAGAAGCCAATTTCCTGAGCATTCGCTACGGCCAGGCAGAAACTCTCAAACCCCTCGTCGACCCCTTACCAAAAAAATTCACCTCCCCCATATTATCTCAGTTAAAATTGATGGCTGAGTTAGACATCAACCAATGCCAAACTCCACAAAAAGGTCGCATTCGTAAACGGGGAGGGGGTCGTACTATCCATTTTTTCGTTCAAACCGAGCCTAGTTTTTACGGGGAAAAAATGACCATCCGTGTGGTAGATAGTGCGGTTAAACCCCCGGATTTAGGGGAAATAATCTCTGATGGAACCATTAGACAATCCCTTGAAGAGATAATGGAGAGTTCTTCAGGATTAGTATTGGTCACCGGTACAGATAAAAAAGCCACTACACCCCTTCTTTATAGTTTGTTCTCTCAAAACATGGTGAACCCGGAAACCATGGCCACTGTGGAAGAATCGATTAACTATCTTCTCTCTGGTGTGAGTCAAAGGGAGATAGACGTTGAGAAAGAAGAAGACTATCCCCAGCTTTTGCAATCCCTTCTCCAGCAAGATAAATCACTTATGATGGTAGATAATCTGCCCGATCCTTCGGTAGCAAGGATGGTAGCAGAAATGGCCAACGATGACCGTCTTATTTTAACCAGTCTCAACGCTGAGGATGGAATGAGTGCCATCGCTTTACTGAGGGAAATGGTTACTCCAAGCTTATTGGCAGATACTTTAGTGGGAGTGGTTCATCAACATAATCTTCCTCGTTTGTGTCCTGCTTGCCGTACAGTTGACGAATCTGCGGCAACAGAATTAGCTCGACGGGGAATTTCTGAAACCGACAATCTGGAAAATACCTTTTATCAGGCTCGCTCCCTCAAGGCAACGGAAAGAGAGCAGATGAGGGAGAAGGGAAGACTTTGCCGTGAATGTGACGGTCAAGGATACAATGGTTCGGTCCAATTATACGAATTTTATCCCATCACTCCAGGTTTAAAAATAGCTATTGCTCAGGGTGCTGATGTCAAGGAACTCCAAGAAATCGCCCTAGCAGAACAATCCCCTTCTTTAAAAGCCGAAGCATTTTCACTGCTCAAAGATGGGGAAATTAGTTTAGAGGAATTTAGTCGAGTTTGTCCTTATCATGAGGCTCCCGCCACTTCCCCACAAAACCCTACTCTATCAGCTACAGATGTAACTCAGCGTCTAGAAAAAATGGAAATATTACTAATGACTTTGACCGAAGAATTAAGTCAACTGAAACAAGTATTAAAAGATACTTCAGAAGTTTCTAGAACATCCCCCCAGACATCTGAGCAAAAAATGAAAGTCGCTGAAATTAATGAGCGCATAGCCACAGATATTGATCTCTGTAAAGAAACCATTGCTACCGATTCTAATATATACGAAGAATTGCAAGATCCTGGAGATTGGGAAGCTTTAAAACAGGAATTAGACTCCAACAAAGAAACCATAGTCACAAGGGATTTATCCTATCAAGAGAAAGTAGCATCGGGTTCCCTTAAATCTATTCCTGACCCCTGGTCTTGAGATTAGGAAAAAGACTCTTTCCTTGAAAATGGAAAGAGTCTTAATTAATTACTCTTGAGCTTCTACATCTATTGTGGTTTCTGTTACTTCTTCTGCTTCAGACTCGTCTTTATTTTCTTCTTCTAGGGTTCCTTTGGGAACTAACTCCACTGTGGCTTTTTCCTGTAACAAATCGAGGGTTTTTTCGGTAATTAATTGTTCTTCTACCACTTGCCTTAATCGATCGGGATCGAAATCTTGTCCCTCCAATTGTTCCTTAATTTCATTACTTCTTGCTTCGATTTCTGTTTCTTCTAAAGTGATGGATTCGACTTTAGCAATTTCTTGTAAAATCAGATTTTGTTTAAGTCTTTCAATCGCTTCTGGTCGAGCATTTTCACGCAATTTCGGTAAATTTTCTTGAGTGAAAAGTTGCCCTAAATCGATCCCCATTTGTTCCATTTGCATGGCGGTTTGGGTCAAAACCCTATTTACCTCGTCTTGTACTAAGGTATCGGGAAGATCTACCGTAGAAACCTTGGTTAATTCCGAAGTAATGACATTATGAATGCTTTGTTTGGTTTCACTTTCTGCTGACTCTCTAAACTGTTTTTCTAGGGACTCTTTTAGTTCATCAATGGTTGTAGATTCACTCACTTCTTCGGCAAAATCATCGTCTAATTCTGGTAATTCCTTTGCTTTTAACTCTTTAAGGGTAATGGTAAAGGTAACCGGTTCTCCTGCTAAATCTTCTCTAGGGTAATCATCAGGAAAAGTTAAAGGTAATTCTTTGGTTTCTTCCGGTTTCATCCCCACAATACCTTCCACCATACCTTCGATAAATTTCCCAGATTCTAGATCCACCCGAAAGTCTGTTCCTTCCACTCCTTCGATGGGTTCTGCTTCTTCTTCACCTTTTGGGGTTGACACACCTTTGTAGTCCACAATGGCTACATCCCCCATCTCTGCGGCACGATCTTCGATGGGAACTAAGGTGGCTAATTTTTCTTGTCTCTCTTTAAACCAGTCTTCCAACTGTTGTGGATCGTAAACGGTTTCCTCTGCTTTAATGGAGAGAGTTTGATAATCTCCTAACTCTACTGTAGGGGGAACATCAACAGCAGCAGAAAAAGTAAATGGTTCCCCTGGTTTAAATGTTTCTACCAACTCGTCTAAACCCGAGCGTAAGGTAGGCTGACCGATGGATTCGATGGATTCTTGTTCTAGTGCCTTTTCTAAGCTCTTCTGCACTAATTCTTCTAATGTAGCAGCTTTGATGTAGCGGTTTCCTAACCGTTGTAGCAGAATGGGGCGAGGAACTTTTCCCTTACGAAACCCAGGAATATTGGCGGTACGGGCCAAGGTTTTCACCTTAGTTTCGTAGGCTTTTTTGCCAGCTTCGGCGGGTATTTCAATTTCTAGGCCAATTTGACTATCGGGTAATTTTTCCTGGGTGACTTTCATAGAGATTACAATTTCGGACAATTTATCATTATGCCATATTGGGTCGTTAAGATAACTTGACCCAAGACAGCTTTATTATCTTAACTCGAGTATCTCTGAATCCATCACCTTTTGCCCCAGTGTTAGGGGAATTTTAAGATTTACAGTTTACGATACTTTGTGTTTCGATCGCTTGTATCTAACCACAGAGGGGTTAATTTTGACCACTGTTTCGGCTAGGGGAAGAATGCGCTTGGTGTTATCTTGGCGATGGACTTGATAAACTGTTTCTGTGCTTAAATCTAGGGCTGTTAACCAACCGCTTTGGGGGTGATAAGCGCCGGTGTCGATGTCTAACCATCCTTCCCCTGCTACCAACTTACCTGCTAACACTCCTGGAAAGGTAAAGGTAATGGTATGACCTGTAATTACCAGTTTGTCTTCAAAATAGGGTAATCGAACCACTTCAAGAAATCCCGACCGGTTCAGAATTTAAGGGATATCA
>NZ_JARVCN010000048.1:0-13559 GCF_038442745.1 Crocosphaera sp. Alani8 | reverse complement strand
ATTATTAGAGCCTATTGTAACAGTTAGTGTCTCATTCTTATTTTAAATGACTATAATTCTTGTTAGCAGTCAAAGAATTTAATAACAATCTGGTTTCTGATTCTCCTGCTTTTTGTAAGCGTTTACTCATTTCAGTGGTTCCTAAAGCAATTAGTAACCATTGACTCAGTAAAGGAAAGATAACTGACGTTAGGGTTAACAGATGTAAATCGCTGTTGAAAGCAGCCACACCAAAAATAGTAAACAACCAAGGGGTAATAGTTTCGGAAGGTTCCAGTCCTAAAATACTAAACATTAAAGGAGGAATAAACATTAAAATAGCAATTACTCCAGTGGCGATTAAATCAGGTTTAGGTAATTTAAATAAAAGAATTCGTTGACCAACTACTGCATAGATAATTAGGATGTTCAAACTGATAAATAGTCCTAATAAAAGGCTAAAAGGATGATCTAGGGGTGCTATCAATGTTGTGGGGATAAGATAGGCAAACATAATCCCCAAATTGAGAGCGATTGCTAGGGGTGAAGGACTTTTTTCACCTAAAATTAAATCTCGTACCAAAGAGCGCGAATTATCGTGGTTTTGATGACGATATCTAGCCCAATCATATAGACTTTGACGAGAAGGACTCAAAGCGGCTATTAGTAAACAAGCAAAGGCAACAATGAAAATTTGTAAGACAACAATATTTTCAATAATATGATACTCTATATCCCGAGAACCACCCGATTGAAAAACAAATCCTGTGGCAATAATAATAAAACTAGCTGACATTTTATAACTGTCTATCTTGTTGATACAAGTGGCATTAGGATTGCGAAAACGTCTGTTTAATGCTCGACTTATCCAATAAATTCCGAGAGAATAATTAGCGAAAATGAAACTAATTCCTAAGAAAGAATTGTGCCAGAATTGTTTACCATACCAAGCAAATTGATGCAGAGTTTCGTAATCAATATTTGCTGTTTTAACGGGAATGTAAGTAGACTCAACCAGATAGGCTAAAATTGTTCCTGGATAAAACAACATTATCCAATCTAAGGGGGTGTGGGAAATAAAATCACTGGAGGAGAAAAGAACACTTGTGGTTACAGAGAGAAACATCAAAACCAATCCACTGTAGAGAAAAGATTGAAATCCCCCTAACCCAGAAATTACTAAACCAAAGAGCAAAGAAAGACTATAGAAAAATGCACAACTGATGATGATACCTAAATAATAGGATAAAATCAGTCCAGGAGAGATATTTGCTTTAAATCCAGCGATTAAATGCAATGGAGATAAAACCGCACACAGAAGGTAAATTATAGAAGGAACTCCCAGAATTTTACCTAAGAGAATATTCTGAGAAGAACGGGGACTTAAACTAATAAAATTCAAAGTTCCTCTACTTTTTTCTTTTGATAAATCAGCAATTAATAAATAAGTTCCTGCAACTAATAAAATAAACAATCCTACTACGCTAAGAATTTTAAAAACATCCAACCACCAAAGTTGCCAATTAATAATCCAATTTCCTAATAAATCTTGAATACATAAGAGATTATCTCCATAATATCTTCCCGGTGGTGTTGCGGTACAATAACGACTCCGTTGAGGTGTAGTAATACTATCAATGGGAAGTTGTCCAGTAAAACCTATTAGTAATAAAATTTGAATACTAACGGCAATGATAACAGCGATAGATAAATTACGGATTTTGAAACGTCCTTTTAGTTCCCTCATTAATTGAGGGTTCCAGTCTCCGATTTTGTCGATATACGTTATAAGCATTGGCCTTTCTCTCCTTGATTTATGTGTAAGTGAGTAACATCAATTATGATGGTTGTTGATGACCTAGGTTGAGGAAGATAGACTCTAAATCTTCTTGAATACAATGAAATGTGGCAATAGGAATTCCTTGATTGATAAGATGTTTTAATAATTCTGCACTTTCTTCGTCTCCTCCTGAAAAATTAACTCGCAAACTGTTTTTATGGGAAATCATGTCCCATTCTTCTACTTCAGAAAACCCTTTTAATTCCTGTTCTAATTTTGTTAAATCTCCCAAAGTTTTAATGATGATTTGTTGACGGGATAGTCTTTCGTACAATTCTTTTAGTGGGGTACTTTCCACTAAATAACCCAACTCCATGATACCGACAGAGGTACACAATTCTGCCAAGTCGCTTAGAACATGGGAAGAAATTAATACAGTCATGCCAACACTTTGTAGGACTTTTATGACCTCTCTAAACTGCATTCTGGCAATGGGATCTAAGCCTGAAACCGGTTCATCTAATAATAATAAAAGGGGTTCGTGTAAAATAGTTCTAGCTAAACTTAACCGTTGTTTCATACCTCGAGATAAGGTATTGATATTACTATTTTTTTTGCTAGTTAACTGCACTAATTCAAGAACTTCTTGAAGGCGACGACGACGATGGGGTAATTTTAGATGGTAAAGTCTCGCAAAATAATCTAAATAATCCCAAACAGTTAGGTCTTCGTACAAGGGGAAATCATCTGGAAGATAGCCCAATTTCTGCTTAAGACGAGGATGACTATTGTCTCTTAATAGGCGATCGCCATAAATGTGAATCTCTCCTGCAGTGGGTTCTTCAACAGCCGCTAACATTCGCATTAGGGTGGTTTTTCCCGCACCATTGGGGCCGATTAAACCGTAAACTTCCCCTGCTTGTACCTCTAATTCTAGCTTATTGACCGCAATATGCCGTTCAAACTGCTTGGTGAGGTTGGAAGTAGAGATGGCTAATTCTGGGACTATCATAGTTCGATTATCGGTTCTCAGTGAACGGTGATTAACAGACTCTGAAGAAGGTTCAACCCCCAACTTAGTTAATACTCACATCTTGCACCTTCGATAAAACTGGCTAGTTTGTAAGCCTTCAGCTGAAACATATCAATCCCTATCATCTACTGTGAGTAAGATTAAACGAATGCTGAACGCTGACTGCTGACTGCTGACTGCTGACTGCTGACTGCTGACTGCTGACTAATTTAAGTTTTTCTATACTGGTGCAAGATATCAGTAATAAAACTAGCTTAGCTTTTTATTACGGAAACTGACTAACCTGAGTTCGGAGTTAGGAGGGCGGCTTCGCAGGGTTGTTGAATCTTCTTCAACAAAGGGATAAGCATAAAGTTATATTAAGAAAATATTAAAAAATATGATAAAGTCCATTGAGGGATTCATGAGAACTTTATCAATCCAACTTACGTCAGAATAACCACTAGCAGCCTGATCAGGCAATCGTATAATAATGACACAATTACACAACGCCTTTACCTTATTCCTCAGTTTGCTGGTGGAGGCATTTCCATTTTTGCTGTTGGGAGTATCCTTATCGAGTGCTTTGCTGTTATTCATCGATGAGGGTAAGTTAATTGCGAGTATTCCCAAAAATCCCTTGTTAGGGGCGATCGCAGGTAGTTGTATCGGTTTTTTATTTCCGGTGTGTGAATGCGGAAATGTTCCTGTAGCGCGACGGTTTCTCATGCAGGGACTACCCAATTCAGCAGCCATCGGCTTTTTATTAGCGGCCCCAACCATCAACCCCATCGTGGTTTGGTCAACCTGGGTAGCGTTTAGGGGTCAACCAGAAATCGTTTTTTATCGGGTTATTTTTTCTTTGATTGTGGCCATTACCATCGGTTGTGTTTTTAGTGTTCAAAAAGATCCTCGCCCCATGCTACAACCCTTACTGGCGCAACGCATCACCATGTTATCCCGTCAACCTAGGTTTGCCCGTTCGAGAAAAAAAGAACCCAATCTCAAAGAATCGATGTTATTGCAGTCTGGAACCTTTTTACTGGGAACCAGTAATGGTCCGGTACGATTAGATGAAATGTCAACTGCTACTTTAACCCTAAACTCTGGTCAATCATCGGTGATGGTGGGACGATTAAAATTATTCATCGAAAATGTGACCCAAGAACTGAGAGAATTAGGAGGAATGTTAATTTTAGGGAGTGCGATCGCCGCTTGTCTACAAGTTTTTGTTCCCCGCGAAATTGTTTTAAGTTTGGGACAGGGAACCATTAGTTCTATTGTGGCTATGATGTTATTGGCCGCCATTGTTTCTATCTGTTCGACGGTGGACGCATTTTTTGCTCTATCTTTTGCCTCCACTTTTACCACCAGTTCCATATTAGGGTTTTTGGTGTTCGGGCCAATGATAGATATCAAAGCCATTGGTTTAATGCTTTCGATTTTTCAACCCAGAATGATAGTGTACTTATTTGCATTGGCTGCCCAGCTAACCTTTGTCTTGGCTTTGTTTCATAGTTACTTCCTCTAAAATAGCCGTGATTAAAGAGGTTAAACAATTTTTATGAATCTACTATCTAAATTTAAACTTTCCCGGAGACTGAAACTACTTTTACCAGGTTTAGATATCTTAGCGATTGTTGCTTGGGGTGTTCTACTCTTCAAATATTGGGTGACCGGTCAACTCAAATTATTGATTCATCCTAATTATAATTTGCTGGTTTTTGCCACTGCTATTCTCTTCATCATTTTGGGGGGTGTTAAGACGTGGTTATCGGTTCAAACCCTGCGTCAAAAGGGCAACAATGGGGAAACAGTGCAACATATCAGTATTTTCCCCCCAGGATGGGGTAGTAGTTTGTTGATTATCTCTGCGATCGCGGGTTTCATTATTCCTCCCACCATTTTTGATAGTCAAGTGGCTTTGCAACGGGGAATTTCTGAATCCTTACCCATCACCCAAAGCCAAACCCAAAGCTTTACCCTTAACATTAAACCAGAGGAGCGATCGCTGATTGACTGGATTAGAACCCTGAATGCTTATCCCGAACCTGATGCTTATCAGGGTCAAAAAGCTAATGTAACGGGATTTGTGGTGCATTCTCCCTTACTTTCGGAAGATTATATATTATTGAGTCGTTTTATTATTACTTGTTGCGCTGTGGATGCCTATCCGGTGGGACTTCCAGTGAAATTAGAACGGGATCGTAGCAATTATCCCCCTGATACCTGGTTACAAATAGAAGGGGAAATGATGACGGAAACCCTTGCCATCGATACCCAAACAATGCAAGGAACTCCTACTCAAAAACGTCAATTAGTGTTATCTGCTAACAGCGTTACAACCATTCCTACCCCCGATGATCCCTATGGTTATTCTAATTAGTTCAATTATTAATTATTAGTTATTTATTAAAATGATCAATAAACTTACCTTAAAAGAACCTATTGATAAACTTTCTGTCTGGTTAATTGGAGGGTTTAGTATCCTTATTACCGGTTTAGTTATTGGGGATAAACTATGCGGAGATAATTGTTTTTTGAGAAAGGGTCCCCAAGTTAAGAATTTTACCTGGGAAGGAGAAACCGTTAATAACACAGATCGGGCTTTTATCTTGACGTTTGATCGGCCGATGGATAAAGAAACTGTGGAGAAAAATTTAGTCATCGATCCCCCTCTTCCTGGTAAAGTAAGTTGGGCTGGTCGTCGCTTAGCTTACACAACAGAAACCCCTGTTCCCTACGGGGAAACCTACACAGTTCAATTGAACGAAGCTAGAGAAAGGTTTAGAGATAGTAGCAAAATAGGTCAGGAAATGGAACCCTTTGTGGGAACTTTTCAGAGTCGAGATCGGGCGTTAGCTTATATTGGAACCCAGGCAGAAGAAAAAGGGAAACTGGTTTTTTATAACATTACACGGCAACATAAAAGAGCATTAACCCCTCCAGATTTAGTGGTGATGGATTTTGAATTTTATCCCGAAGGCGATCGCATTTTATTCTCTGCTTATGATCAGGGTTTGGGTATCGATGGACTACGACAATTAAAACTTTATACGGTTACCACTGGGGTTAGTAATGGGGTAGAAGATAGTGATAATAATGTGGCAGGGAAAATAGAAGAAATCCTAGACAATGAAACCTATCAAAATAATCAATTTGATCTTTCTGCGGATGGAGAAACCATTGTTATCCAAAGAGTTAACCGAGAAAATCCTGCTGACTTTGATTTATGGATGATTAAAAACGGAGAAAAACCAGAAAGATTGAAGGTAGCAGGGGGGCATTTTGAAATTACCCCAGATAACAAAGCTTTAGCTGTTGCCCGAGGTGAAGGTATTGGAATATTACCTCTAGAACCAGAATCGGAACCTTTAGATTTTTTACCAAAATTCGGTCAATTGTTAGATTTTTCCCTCCAAGGTAATTCGGCCGCAATGGTGGACTTTAATACGGATAATGCTAATTTACGCTACACCCGCTCGTTATTTTATGTTAATAATCAAGGCATTCAAAAAGAACTCTTAAATACTCAAGGGTCGATTGTGGATTGTCAATTTACTTCAACAGGAAATCAATTATATTGTCTACTAACAGAACTATTAAAAGGGGACGAATATCGAGAGCAACCTTACTTTGCTAGGTTTGATATTAGGACAGGAGAAGTAACCCCTTTAGCGAAATTATCTGATTATCAAGACATCAAAATTAGTTTGTCTCCCGATGGGTTGGCCTTATTATTTGACCAAGTTTTAACTAGCGATGATACCAGTTTAAAGGACAATTTAACGAATAACTCGGGGCAAGCGATCGTAGGAGGAAAATTATGGTTATTGATTCCTCCTATTAGCAATAATCCTAACAGTAAAGCAGAATTAAAACAGCTACCTTTAGTGGGTTTTCGTCCCCAGTGGCTGCCTTAAACAATGTACAATGTGAGTTAAATACGACCAGTGAACAAAAATAACTGTTCACTGGTAACTGATAACTGTTCAACCGAGTTCTCGTACATCAGAAACCTTCCCATTCACTGCAGCCGCTACAACCATAGCTGGACTCATCAATAAAGTTCGTCCCGTGGATGATCCTTGACGACCTTTAAAGTTACGATTAGAGGAAGAGGCACTAATTTGATCTCCTTTTAGTTTATCGGGGTTCATGGCTAAACACATAGAACATCCGGCTTCGCGCCACTCAAACCCTGCTTCTACAAAGATTTTATCTAAACCTTCTTTTTCTGCTTGTACTTTTACTCTTTCTGAACCAGGAACTACAAACGCTTTTACCCCATTGGCCACATGATGACCTTTTGCCAGCTTCGCAGCTTCTCTTAAGTCGCTAATACGACCATTAGTACAACTGCCAATGAAACAAACATCCACTTTTGTTCCTTTGATGGGACTACCTGGAGATAACTGCATATAGTTGTAAGCTTCTTGGGCGATGGCCCGATCGCTTTCTGGTAAACTGTCGGGGGTGGGTACAGGTTCGCTAATACCAATACCTTGACCGGGTGTAATACCCCAAGTTACGGTAGGTTCGATATCAGCAGCGTCGAAGCTAACAACATCATCGTACTCTGCATCGGCATCAGAAGCCATACTACGCCACCAACTGACTGCTTTTTCCCAGTTTTCTTCGGTGGGGGCAAAGTCTAGTCCTTTTAAGTAGTCAAAGGTGACATCATCGGGGTTAATATAACCGCATCTTGCACCCCCTTCGATGGACATATTACAAACTGTCATCCTCTCTTCCATAGACATATTTGCAAAGGTGGTTCCGGCGTATTCGTAGGCGTATCCCACACCCCCTTTTACCCCCAGTTTACGGATGATATGGAGTACCACATCTTTAGCATATACCCCCGGTGGTAAAGTGCCATTAACTTCGATTTTACGCACTTTTAGCTTAGACAGGGCAAGGGTTTGGGAGGCTAGGACATCCCGTACTTGAGAGGTTCCAATACCAAATGCGATCGCCCCAAATGCACCGTGGGTGGAGGTATGGGAGTCACCGCAAGCAATGGTCATTCCTGGTTGGGTAAGTCCTTGTTCCGGGGCCATTACATGGACAACCCCTTGACTACCCGAACCGATATTATAAAAGCGAATACCGTTGTCCTTGGTACTATTTTCTAATGCTTGTATCATCTCTTCTGCTAGGGTATCAGCAAAAGGACGAGCTTGGTTTTCCGTGGGGACGATATGATCGACGGTGGCAACCGTGCGATTAGGATACAATACTTCTAGTTCTCTCTCCCGTAACATAGCAAACGCTTGGGGACTGGTGACTTCGTGGATCAAATGCAGTCCGATGAAGAGTTGGGTTTGTCCTGAAGATAAAATTTTGACAGTATGGGTATCCCAAACTTTATCGAAGAGTGTTCCTTTACTCATGGATGTCTCTGGCTTTTCTTTATCACGCTATATTTTTATTATGAAGGGTCTTAGGGGTTTATTGGGAACTTTTAAGATCATTATTTAATTTTTATTACCAGATCGTAGTGTTGGCAAATAAAAAATTTATGTAAACTAAGTCGAGATTTGTGACTATTGCTCACTTTACAAGATTTCTGTAGTCAATAAACTCAATCTTCTACGTGATCTAATCCTCTCAAAAATTCCTCTTCAGATACCCAGTCATCTGATTCTTCTGCTTCTTGAATTGATTGTACAAAACCAAGATGACTGATTAATTTATCTAAAAATATAGTCGCTTGTTTTAATAAGTCACTAAACTCTTTTTGTAAGTTTGTGTTTAATAATTGTAGTCTATCGGTTATTTTTTCATATTTACTCCCTTTTAAATGTGCTACTCCAGTAGAACGAATGGATTGTATATTCATTAATAATTCTATGTCATTTTGATGATCTTTAAAATTTTGCTGATTTAAAAAAATAGACAACTTTTTAATTCCTTTCATATCTTTAGAATAATCTTCAATATACTTCTTAAGTTCAGATTCATTCAAAGAGTCTATTAGGATTTTAGTTAAGGCAAGAATTTGATGATCAAATTCAGCTTGAGTATTATTTAGTGGGACTCGTAAATTATTCCATAAATGATCATCTCTTGGAGATAATGGACGAAACAAATACCAACCATAATTAATTTTCCATTGTTTATTAAGTTGTTCATATCTCAACTTAAATTTTAAAGCTTTATCTTGAGGATCACTAGGAATTCCTAAAATATTTCTTCCAAAACTTGTTCCACTTAATGATCTCTTTGGCGGAATATTATAAACTTTCCAATAATCTTGTTCCTTAGCAGGTAAAGAAGATAAGTCACCTAGATATACTATAACAACATCTTCGTGATGATTATCCATTTTTAGTCCCCAACTATCCCCACATCTTAGATAAGAATCTTCTACACTATATTGATCAGGATTAGCATAATATTTTACAAGAATATCTCGCTCAAAATATACAGGAGTAAGATAGTTTGGAGCATTTGGGTTAGCACCAAAGTAATTTGCTAATTTATCGGGATCACAAGTAAAAGTAATCGGTTCTCCATCAGTATTTTCACCAATTATAAATGTTTTACAAACACTATATTTTGCTTCGTCATAAGGCCAAAAATCACTTTTTGACTTATGATAAGGAAGAATGAGTTTTTTACCTCTGATTGAAGATTTTGTTTGATATTTAGGAGAATGATGATTTTTATGTACTAGCATTGAATATGCTGTATTTTTATCACGATATTGAGACTCTTTCTGAATATATGTCAGATGAGATATATCTATTTTAGAAGATCTAATATACTCAAAAAATAAAACAAGGTAAGCTTCTTTTATAGCCAAAAATTGCCTTATTTCTTTTAGATGAATCAAAACAGCATTATTCTCAAATCTAATAACAGAAGTAGGATATCCTGATTCATCTAATTTTAAAAATTGATTTTTTTCTAAGTCATGATAAAGATTATGAAAAAAACGAAATTCTTCTGAAATTTCTGGGTAACTATCTCTAAAACCTCTATAATATCGTATAAAAATTAAAGGTTCTGCTTCAGTACCACCAAATCTATCATAAATAACTTCATTATCTTCAATTAAACCATATATTGTACAACCAGGAAATCCTTTATTTGGATAAATTTCCCAATCCCTTGGGTTATCTAAAGCTTTTTCAAAAGCATCATGTTTAATAATTCCACAGTGAAATACTATATTATTTTCTCTGTTCTCATCCTCATCATAAAGATAATCAAAAACTTTAATCCAAGGTTCGTTACCTAGAACATTTTTAATATAATTTTGTTCTGTTTTAAATAGAATATAATCTAAATCACTGTTCATATACAACACACAAAAAATTTGCAAAATCAAGAGGAAGATGATGGGTTTTCACTCCTCCATAAACTATTATAACTTAGGATAATTGAATCATTGAGATACTGTTTCAATGAATATAAAAAGACTGTATACGTAAAAATTTAATTTTGCTAGTCTCAACGCTAATCAGATGAAAAGTGTTATCATAGTTAACAGATCTTAATAATCTACTCATAAACTATGTCTAACAAAAAAATTTTAATCTGGTATCGTAATGATCTAAGGATTCATGATCATGAACCATTGTATCAAGCGATTAAACAAGGTGCGCTAGTGATTCCTTTTTATTGCTTTGATATTCGGCAATTTAACACTACTTCTTTTGGGTTCCCTAAAACGGGTAATTTTAGAGGCAAATTTTTATTAGAAAGTGTTGCTAATTTAAAAAATTCTTTGCAAGAATTAGCCAGTAATTTAATTATTAGAAAAGGTTATCCGGAAAAAATAATTCCTGAGTTAGTTAAACAATTAGAAATTAATGAAGTTTATTATTATGAAGAAGTAACCTCAGAAGAAATCAATGTAGAAGATGCAGTAGAAAAAGCACTAAAACCCCTTAAAGTTAAGTTTAAAGGATTTTGGGGTGCTACCTTGTACCATTGGGATGATTTACCCTTTGAAGTGAGTCAGTTACCAGAAGTTTTTACCAGTTTCAGGAAAAAAGTAGAGAAAAATTCCACTGTAAACCCCACTTTCATAAGTCCTAGAAAATTAATTTCTCTTCCCGATGTTGAGTTAGGATACATTCCCAGTTTAGAAGATTTAGGTCTAGAAAAACCTGAATATGATTCTAAAGGAGTATTAGAATTTAAAGGAGGAGAAACAGAAGGAATTAAACGGTTAAAAGAATATTTTTGGCAAGGAAACCATCTCAAAGAGTATAAAGAAACTAAGAATGGAATGTTAGGCGCGGATTATTCTTCTAAATTTTCTGCTTGGTTAGCTAATGGTTGTCTTTCCCCTCGTTATATTTACGAAGAAGTACAGAAATATGAAGAAAAAAGAGTCAGAAATAACTCAACTTATTGGTTGATTTTTGAACTACTATGGCGGGATTATTTTCGGTTTATTGGGGCAAAACACGGCAATAAAGTTTTCTATGAGTCTGGTTTACGAGGAGTAGATATTCCTTGGAAAGAAGACTTAGAAAGGTTTAAACTTTGGCAAGAAGGTAACACAGGTTATCCCTTAGTTGATGCGAACATGAGGGAATTAGCAACCACTGGGTTTATGTCCAATAGAGGGAGACAAAATGTTGCTAGTTTTCTTACTAAAAACTTAGGAATTAACTGGATAATGGGGGCAGAATGGTTTGAATCCTTATTAATCGATTATGATGTTTGTAGTAACTATGGAAACTGGAATTACACCGCAGGAGTAGGCAATGATGCGAGAGGGTTTCGCTATTTTAATATTCCTAAGCAATCAAAAGATTACGATGCCAAAGGAGAGTATATCAAACATTGGTTACCAGAATTGAAAATGATTCCAGGTCAAAAAATTCATGAACCCTGGAAACTTTCACAAGAAGAACAAAAACGTTACAATGTTAGGATAGGGGTTGACTATCCTCGTCCCGTGGTAGACTTTTTCAAATCAGTTAAAGCTAGTGAAAAAGTTTATGATAAGGCGAACATTTAGAATCACACTTAACTGATAACTGCTAATTAAAACTAGGGTGTTTTCCAGATGCGTTGATGATAGTTTTCAACCTTAGCATAAGGGTCAATTGCAGTATGATGGTGATGGGAATGATGATCGTGGTGGTGATGATGAGTGTGATTATCTGTGACTGCTAAACGGAATTTGCACATCTCGCAGTTCATTTGTACCTGTCCCCATTGTATTTCCAACTCCCTTTCCCTCACCACTTGTAGCAGTTGAGGATGAACACCCATTTCTGGTAAACAAGTCATTTCGATGTGGGGATAGAGTGCTTTTTGTTCTTCTGTGACACGAAAAATCTTTTTAACTAACGCCCCAGTAAACAAGAAATAGGGTAGAACAATGATACGCTTGGGTTGATATAAACTAGCTCGTCTAAACCCTTCTTCAAGACGAGGGTGAGTGATACCAATGAAACAGGTTTCTACTGTTTTATAACCGCTACCTTCCCATAACACGCGGGCTAACTTACAAACATCCCCATTAGCATCGGGATCACTAGAACCCCTACCAACAAACAATAAAACAGTCTCGGAACGTTGAACTTGCTTAGGGTTAGCGTTAGGGTGATCTAAATCCTTTAACCGTTCCTGCCACAATTTTAGCAGATTGGGAGTAATACCGAAATGGCGGCCATAATGAAATTTTAACTCAGGATAACGCTGACGAGTGCGATCGAGTTCGTTGGTAACATCAAACTTATTATGACGCGCCGCAAACAAGAGAATAGGTAAAGCAGAAATATCTGTGTAACCTTGAGACACACAATAGTCCACTCCTTGTTGGATGTAGGGTTCCGTTAGTTCCAAAAAACAGGGAATTACGGGACGAGAAGTATCTAATGCTTGATAAGCTGCTACAAAGTCTAAAAATGTTCTTTTTCCGTCTTCATCTTTGGTTCCATGACCAATCATAAGTAAGGGACGGGGTAAAAGTAAAGGGGGAAAATGAAGGGAGTTATGCTTATCTAGCTGATGGGTGGACATTAATCGTTTCAAACTCCTGTAATGATAGTCCGTGCTTTGTTATGTTAGCGAACTTTTATGGTGTTGGGAAATGGGGGGTGGGGGGAATAAGGTATGAGCATTAAACTGCTATTTGAGGCTGCAAGGGAGCAGGGAGAAGGGAGCAGGGAGAGAAACTTTGATAGTTTGTACTAAAATGCCCAATAAGTATTTTAAATGCACAACAGACTACAGTTATTAGTTACCAGTTAAACTTATATAATACTTAAAAATAGGTTAATTTTTTGCTTGCTTAATAATCAGTCATCTCTATAAAAATGAGTATTACCTTAAAAGAAAGAAAAGAAAAAGCGTTAAAAATAGCTAATAATTGTGTCAAAATATTAAAAGAACAATTTGGGGCAAATGAGGTTATTATATTTGGCTCTTTGCGTGGAGATAGTCCTTGGCACGAACAATCTGATCTTGATTTAGCCGTTAAAGGAATGTCTGATGATGATATTTGGAATGCTTATGGAACTCTAGAAAAAGTTGTCCCTCCTTGGTTAAAGTTTGACTTAGTTCCTGTTGAAAAAGTTCCCAGTTATGTCCGCGATCGCATTTTACAAACTCAACCTATATCTAACAATAAATATTTAGCTTTAAAAACCCGTCTTGAAGATGAAATGCTGGCTTTTAATGAAACAGTTACCACACTTAAATCTCTTTTAGAACAAGCTCCTACAATACCTGAGATAGCTGTAACACCTGCTTTAGCTAGTTATACCAAATCCGCTCTTGTTATACCCTTTATAAGCTAGAATAGGCAGATGT
>NZ_JARVCN010000047.1:0-13585 GCF_038442745.1 Crocosphaera sp. Alani8 | reverse complement strand
CTTTGTCCCCTAACTTTCGGCGAGTCCCCCCAGACTTTTTGAGAAGCTTCCTGTTGTTGTACTTGATTATTTTTTGTAGGAGTAGGTTGGGTAATTGATTTTCTAATCTCTTTAATTACTGGAGTAATTTGTTCTAATTGCAAAGACTGATTGTTTTTTTTGTCTTTAACTATTATTGCTATTAAAAACATTATCCAAAAAATCAATAAACCCAGAATAATGAATTCTACACCTAAAAATTGTTCTTGAGAGTTGCTTTCAATTTCACTCAAGAACTTTTTTAATTCATTATTTTTCTCGTTTAAATAACTTAACAGATAAGTCATTAAATAATCATAATGTTCCGGCCTATTGAGATCACCCTGAATTCCCAGTAATCTTTGCACATCATCAAGAATAATACTATTGCTCCGATTACTGATTAACTTACCAAAAATTGGTTCTAAATCATTTTCTACCAAAGAAATCATATCGTTAATATATTGTTCATTTTCAACAGGTAATTTGCCTCTTATTTTTCGTATTACTTTTTTAAATTCTCGTAGCTGGAAATAGGGACTATCATAATCAATCTCTGTTAAATATAGTTCCCCATCAATTGACTTTTCCAAGTCAATTAAAAAATTATTTAAGCTTCGGTCAAAAGCAGAATAACTAATATTTAATTGGTCTAATTGGTCTAAGTCTGACTGAGAGATAAATTGATTCTGAGATAATTCTTCAGTAGCAGTATCTTTTTCATAGCTTTGAGCAATTGTTACGTGATTATCTCCTAACCCGAAGATAAATAAACCTATAATTAGCCAATTTATTAAAAAATTACTCTTCATCATAATTACTATTTTTCTGCCCACTGCTGACCTAAAACTTTTAACAATGCTTTTAAACCTAATATAAATGGTGGTTCGTACTTGTCCTTACCATCCTCCTTCAAACTCAATAACATATCATTTAAAGTCCTTTCTGTCTCCTCCCATAACTTCTGATTTTTTACCCGTTCTGGAGAACGAATATAACCTTGAAGGGGAGTGACTTCTTCAATGTCTAAATCCTTGATTGCTTTGTGAAACTCATAGAGAAACTTGGGTAACTCTACTAAATTAGTTAGTTTTAAATCTATTATTTCTCCTTCTTCAATTTCCAAACGAGAGTCAGAAGAGAATATTTTTGTTGTTTTTTGTTGTCTCTGATGGTCGAGAAATTCTATCTGACAGTTCTCTCCAGTAATCAATGCTTCATTAATAAGATCATTTTCTGAATTTAACCTTGTATTATTTAACACCAATCCACAAGCAATTTCATCCCCCAAATGTTCACTTAAGCGAGTCAATTGTTCAGTGTCTTCAAAACCAGAACCCGCACTTAACATACAACTAAAGATCGCATTGACTTCGGAATTTTTATCAAATAATCCCCTATTATCTAACCAGTTTAAAATATGCGACCCTCTTCCTCCCAAATAAACAGGAGTGATTTTATTTTTTGTATATTTTCCTTCGCTGTAGAGAACTCTCAGCATAATTCCTACATAATAATATAACCCAGCTAATCCAATAGTAGTCAGCCGTACCAACCCTTTGACATCAGGATCATCTTGTAGGATGGTTCTTTGACTATTTAACCAGTGTTTGCTCTCTAGACGCACCCAAACACCTAATTTAATATTAAAAGCTTCTCCTCTCAAATTTTTCCATCTTTTAGGCTCAAACTTCAACTTATCTTGCAAGAATTGAGGATTTATAGCCAAAAAATTACGAAATAATTCTTGTTCTCCAAATGAAATTGTGGTTTGATGAATTATTTTATTATCTTCCCAGATGCTAATATCGGCAGTCTTTTCTAAAAGATAAACACAAGTCGTATAAACTAAATCATGATCCTCAGAATCACGAAAATACTGAGCAAAAGCTAGACTTTCGGATTTTATGTTATTAGAATTAAAGTCAAGACGTTGTTGAATAATTCCTGTGGTTTCTTGCAGTTCTTTTCTTAAATCTTCCCAAAGAGAAATATACATCCTTTTATATTTTCGGGATAATGAAGAAGGATAAGATAAAAACCACTCGATTTGTTGTACTCCTGAATTAGCGGCTAATGCTGTAATATGTAAGGCTAAGTGCTTTAAAAATACCTCTATATAAGGAAGATTCTTAACTGACCATTTTAAATCAGTTTTCATCCAATCTTCTTGAGGCTCAAATCTGCTGCCATCTGGTACATAAATTCGACCATCTAAAATGGGTAATAGCTTTTCATTCTTAGGATTTCTCCCCTTAGTTGTTAGAACACTTTCTAAAGGTAAAGGTTTATCTACAGGAATAAAGTCTTCAGGAATAAAATATTCAAATAACACATTTAATCGAGTGTCTCTGTCACTTTTTGTCATTTGATAGAGCAAATTTTCTAAAGCAAGGGGTTCAGCAAAATCTTTTTTGTTCACATAAATATTAGTGAATAAAGCTTCAAAATTAACCCCTATTTTCCACCTTTTTTCTAACTGCACTGTTTCAGGGGACTTCAAAAAAATTAAGCCAATAATATTTTTTTTCCCATCTAAACAATGAATAGATTCAGGAAAAGACTCTAAATACCCTATTTGATAATTTCCCATTCCCTGTTTAAAAGAGTGGGTGTATTTAGCATTAGGAAAACTGACTTGAAAGGTAGATTCTCCAAGTTCCCCGTCATAGTAAAAACCATAATATTCGTGCCATCCTTCTGCTTGAAAATTCGGTCAAACTTCTAATACAGGCAACTGATCTGGGATGAGGTTATCTTCTTTAAGCTCATAATATTTCTGCAATAAATAATTTTGAGAAGACTGACTATTATCCTGAATATTTTTATTTTCTTTCTGCATCCCACTGAGAGGTAAATTGAGGGTTAAACAAACTTGATTTTCCTCTATTTTAAAGGAAATCTTGTTGACTAAGTCTTCAGGTGTAAAATAATCTAACAAGATAGGATTTAAAGGAATTAAAGGAGTTACTCGCCTATCGTTAAAAAGAATACCATTATTATTTTGATATTTCGGCATTAACCCACCAGGTAAAGCATTGTTTAAATCAATAAAATATAACTCGTCTAATAATAAATCATCCTTTTCCACAAAAATTACCTCTTTATTTCTTTTTAAATCCTCCAAATCATCAGATGACAAAGATTTCAAAGTTTTCTGTTGATAAATAACAATCTTTTCAGGATTTTCGTGCCACTGTATAGCTACATCATTGCCATAAAGTAATAATGGTAATCTTTTTCCTTCCTTATCAGGAGAAGCAATTACTCTAACATTAGAAAACATTTTTAACCTATTCCTCAATAAACTCAAAATAAATTTTTAAGTTGTCAATCTTTGTCATAATTAGATTAAGAAAAAATCAATTCCCCAGGTTCACAAAGATAACAATTCTTCTCCTTATCTTCCCAATAAACAATAGCAGTTTGTCTCACGATAAACTTATTACTAGTTCTATTCTCATAGCCAATACAATTAAAAATATATCTAACAGCTTCATAATTATGCTCATTAATAATCAAATTTCTCTTAGGAACTAAACAATAATGAGGACTTTCAAACTGAGGCATTAATGTTAACCAATAGTTACCATTATTCGATTCACTAAAGATAATTGGGTAGTCATAACCTTCCCTTTTTTTCTCAATACTTTCTTCGGTTGCTGTCATAATCACTATCTGACGTAGCAGAGCTTTATAATTGTTATTGTAAACAGGAAGTAAGTCTGCTTCGCTTTTAATATAATCTAAATCTGGCTTTATTACTTTCTCTTCAGCTTGAGTATAAGGAGGAATTGGGTTCAATTCTGTCATAATGGGAACACTTCCCTCTGCTTCCCAATTTTGTCCCTCTTGAGTTGTTTGCTTTATATCTAAATTGGTATGATTGTAACCTGTGTTGTCATAGTCTTGATAGGAATAATTTGACTCGGACATATTAGATTTTGTTAGTGTATCTTCTTGTGTGAATCCATTAAGTTCTTTGTCTTCTTGGTTTAGAGTTTTGGACAAATCTTTTTTAGTTTTTCTAAGAAAATCAAGTTGGCGAATAGCATAAATACTTATTCCACCTATGATAGCTAAGAAAATAAACATCACGAAAATGTTGTTATCTTTTGTTTCTTCTGTCGGGTTTGTTGGTTGTAGGGAAGTTTGATCATAAGCATTATCTCTGACTACTGTTTCTTCTTCAGGAGTTTGAGTAGGGTTATTATCTGTTGATAACGATTTTATCTCATTTCTTAAACGTTCAATTTCCTGATTACTTTCGGACAATTGTTCACTAAGTTGGTTTATTCTACTTTCTAATTGTTGAAGTTGTTTTTGTAAATCTTGATTTTCTTCATTAGAGTGAGGCCTAATTCTGGAACTGTTCTGGGATATTTCTAATTCTATTTTTTCAATATTATCATCAATATTACCCAGATATCCTTTCAAGGTTTGTGCAATTTTTCCTTGAGTCCCTTTCCCAAAAAGTCCATCAACATCACTATCTTGAGCAGTTGCACCAAACAGCAACTCTTGATAATCTTTTAGCTGAGGAATCACTTCTCTATTTTTAAATTGTTCTGTTGACTGTATTATTTCTTGCTTAAGTGGTAATAAAACATTTTCTAATCCATTCAAGTTACTATCAATATTATTAACAAAATCATCAAAAGCATTTTTTTGAGAATTGTTTTCTAAGTTATTTTTCCATGATTGCCAACTTTCTTTAGCTTCTTTTAACTGTTTTTTAGAAAGTTCAAGGTTAATTTCTGAGCTATCTATTTCCTTTTCGTAAACCAGAACTAAATCACTATTTAATTGATTAATTGAGTCCTTTAACAAGTTCGCCTTTTCCTTAAAAGTGCCTAATTCGGAAGATAGTTTTTGCAAGTCGCTACTAGCTTGCGCTATCTCGATAGCGGGATCATCTAAAAGCTTAGTTTCCATTGCTTTGAAGGGTTGAAAACTGAAAGCTAACCCGGGAACAAATAACAAAAACAGTAACTTTTGTTGAAAAAACATTTGATTCATAACTAATTTACCCACTAAATCTTAAAGTACCTTTTCCGTTAGGACTAAGAGTCCATATTTCCCCAGAAGACATTACAGTTACTTTGGCCGGTTTCTCCAACGTAAACTGATTAGGGTCTGTTTGCTCATGGACATAACCTTTGCACTCGAAGAAAATTTGCACAGACTCCATCTGGTGACTATTAAACGTCTTACTATAATTAGGAACTAAATAAGTGCCTTGTGTTCCCTGAATAATCCAATATATTCCCGTTCCTTGACTCAGAGTAGCTGAGTACTCTCGTCCTGTTCTTGCTTCTACGTTAGTGCCTTCTGTGCTTCTTGCTTGGGTTTTCCTATGTTGTAAATCTGACCTGTTATTGTAATTTGTAACTACTTCTTGTTCTTCAGGGGTAAGAATGGGATCATCTTCATCTAAATCTTCATCAGTATCATCTGAATTTTCATTGCCTCTATTTTCTGGACTTGTTGTTTGTGGTAATTCCCCCTCTATTGTATTCCCTGAACCGATTAAATAGTTTTGATTTTCTTCTTCAGAAAGATTGTTATTATCTTCTGATAACCTCAATCCAATAACAACTGCTTGCCCTATTTTATTAATAAATTCATGATCGTTCGTTACTGCTTGTGCTATTTTATTGATGAATTCATCATTATTTGTTAAATGCAGATCAATCCTATTATCAATTTGTCCAGTAATTTCGCTTCTCAAGGTTTGTTGAATTGTGTTTTCGAGCCTATTTTCTAATTGTTGGCTAAAACTATTAAGAACTTGAGCGTTAGGAGCATCCGTAGGTACAGGTTGACTATTGTTCAAGTTATTTCCCAGTGTTTCAACCGTTTCATTTAATCCTTGAACTTTATCAGGAAGCGATAATAACTTTTCGATATCGGGAGGTAATAATGATTTTTTGATATGCTCAATAATTACTTCGGTAGCATCACTTATTTTTTTCTTATTATTGAAAACTTCAAAACCTTTGAACACCAAAAATACGAAACCTTGAATCACAAGAATAATCGGAATAATATTCATTTCATTTGGAGGTGGAGTTGTTTGATTTTGCGGTGAAGGAGAAGGAGTTGGAGAAGGGGAAGTGGCTGGGGAAGTGGTTGGGGAAGGAGTTGGAGAAGGGGAAGTGGCTGGGGTTTGCGCAATAATAATATGTGAAGAATTATCTTCACCATAAACCATTCCCTGTTGAACCCCCAGGGGGATAATAAAAGCTAGAACATACAACAGATTCTTGAACACTTAGCTAACCTCCGGATTGAAGAAGTAATAAGAACGAACAAAAGACAAAAAATATGATTTTTTGCCCACTATGTGCCTACTATTTTTCTGCCCACTGTTTGCCCAGTACCTGTAATAATGCTTTCAAACCTAAAATGAACGGGGGTTCCCAACGGATGTTCTCAGAACCTTTTTCATCTCCATTTTCCTTCGCATCCTCTTTCAAGTTTAGTAACATATCATTCAAAGTCCTTTCTGTATCCTCCCACAACTTTTGATTTTTGCCCCGTTCAGAAGAGCGAATATAACCTTTAAGGGGGGTGACTTCTTCAATGTCTAAATCCTTGATTGCTTTATGAAACTCATAGAGAAACTTAGGTAATGCGACCAATTCAGACACCTTAAAATCAAGGACATCAAAATCAAAATCACTATCAACCTGCAGCCGAGACTCTCCAGTGATAATTCGGGTTTCTTCAGAACCATCCCCTTCTGCTTGATTGATGATTCTGATCTCGCAGGCTTCTCCAGCAATTAAAGGATCTTGAACTTTTTTCCCCATACCCTTTAATTTGGTTCCTTTCAAAACTAACCCACAGGCAGCTTCATCCTTGGGACGTTGACTGACGCGGGTTAATTGCTCGGTGTCTTCAAACTCAGAACCTGCACTCAACATCCGACTCAGCAAACCATTCATCTCCGAATTTTTATCAAACACACCTCGGTTATCCAGCCATTTCAGAAAGCGAGAGCCATTACCACCGATGTAAACTGGCGTGATCTTGATTTCTTTGTATTTTTCTTCGAGATGCAGTACCCTGAGCAATATCCCCACATAATAGTACAATCCAGCAACCCCAATAGCAGTCAATCGGACTAAACCCTTAACGTCAGGATCATCTTGTAATACCGTTCTTTGACTCTTTAACCAGTTTTCGCTCTCTAGGCGCAACCACACATCTAATTTCGCGTTAAAAGCCCCTCCTCTCAAATTTTTCCATTTTTTGGGGTCGAACTTCAATTTATCTTGTAGAAACTGGGGGTTCATCGCCAAAAATTGCGAGAAAATATCTCGTCCAGCCAACTGCACAGAACATTGATGTAATAGTTCATTTTCTGCCCAAATAGAAATATCAGAGGTTCCTCCTCCCAAATCAAGACAAGTGGTATAAACCAGGTCATGTTCCTCAAAATCAGCAAAATATTGGGCTACTGCTAAACTTTCGGTTCGGAGATTATCTGAGCCAATTTCGGGATAATTTTGCTTGATTCCTGTAGTCTTTTCTAGTTCACTGACTGAATCCTGCCAAACTTTTGCATAACGATTGGTATCTCGCTTAGAAAAAGCGGAAGGATAAGACAAAGACCAATTAATTTCCCTAACCCCTTCTTTAGCTACTAAGGCACTAATGTAGAGGGCTAAGTTTTTAATGAAAAGTTCATTAAAGGGCAGATTTTCTGGTTCCCATTTCAGGTTGGTTTTCATCCAGTCTTCTTGGGGCTTAAATCTGCCGCCATCTGGTACATAAATCCGACCATCGACAATGGGCAACATTTTCTCGTTTTTGACATTTCTTCCCTTTGTTGTCAGTACACTTGATAAAGGTAAGGGTTTCTCCACAGGAATAAAATCTTTGGCAATGAAATGTTCAAACAACACAATGATACGAGTGTCATTATCACTTTTTGTAACCCTGTAGAGCAGATTCTCTAAAGCAAGGGGTTCGGGAACCTCTTTTTTATTAACATAAATATTGGTAAAGGAAGTCCCAAAATCAACACCAACTTCACAGATTTTGCTTAAAGAAACTGTTTCGGGAGAGGGGAGTAAAATCAAGCCAGCAAGTTGTTTTTGTCCATTCAAACACTTAACATACTCAGGGAAAGACTCTAACTTTACCATTGTGTAATTGCCCCTTCCCTGTTGAAAACTGTTAGCATATCTTGGTTTTGGGAAGCTAACTTGAAATGTTGAATCTCCTAGTTCTCCGTCGTAGTAAAATCCATAGTATTCTTGCCAGTTTTGCGCATTAAAATTAGGCCACACTTCTAGGACTGGCAATTGATCTGGGAGTAAATCATCTTCTGTTAGTTCATAATCTTTGTAGACTAAATAGTCTTGAAAACCCTTAGTATTACTCTTACTTCCGCTCTTTTCGTCTTGGACTCCTGTTAGGGGTAAAGTGAGACTTAAACGTATTTTATTAGCTGCTCCTCTGATGGGTTGAAACTTGATTTTACTCAGCAAATCTTCAGGAGTAAAATAGTCTAATAAAATCGGATTGAGGGGAATTAAGGGAGTTACCCGCTTATCATTAAAGACCATTGAATTGTTACCGGTTGTCTCTGGTAATAAAGCCCCAGGTAAAGCATTATCTAAATCAATAAAATATAATTCTTCTAAAAATAAATCGTCTTTTTGAACAACAACAACTTCATTTTGCCAGCGAATTTTTAAATTTTCTAAATCCTCCACCTTCAAGGAAGCTAAGGTTTTTCCCCCATGAATAGATATATTTTGAGGCACTTTGCCCCAAATGTTGGGCATTTCTGTATCATAAAGCAATAAGGGTAATTTTCCGTCCCCTTCTTTTGTCCCTGAAGCAATTAACTTTACGCTGGAAGGTTTTTCTGGTCCTTTGACGGGAGTATTAAGACCAACTAAAGCACCTCGGTTAATGAAAACCCCAAAAAACTGAAGATTGTCGCTAAAAATATCTGTTTGAGTATCATCTAATTTTTTCAAGGTACCCTGAAAATCAGAGATCAAACCCTGAATAATATTAATTGCATCATCATTTCCGTTGTGATTGTCTAACTCTGCGTTTAAACTCTTTAACCAACCCCATAAAAATTTCTTTTCGTCTTCATTTAATTTAGATTGGGGTGC
This sequence comes from Crocosphaera sp. Alani8, assembly GCF_038442745.1. NCBI lineage: Bacteria > Bacillati > Cyanobacteriota > Cyanophyceae > Chroococcales > Aphanothecaceae > Crocosphaera > Crocosphaera sp. Alani8. Next base: position 4,424 of record NZ_JARVCN010000047.1, on the reverse strand, counting down.
TTCCAAACAGTTTTTTTGCCGATTCCACCAAGGCAATCCCTCCCATTTCCCTTCTTCCGACGGTACAACTAAAGTAGAAGGAGAAGTTAATCCTACTGGTTGATCGTTCCACAAAAATATAAATAAATCTTCCCAAGGATGCTTATTATCTAGAGTGTAGAGGTTTTTCCCTTCATAATCTGGCAACAAATCCACTAAAGACTTAGCAAAAGGTTTCTTTTTTTCACCTAACTCGATTAATTTAGCGGTCATGGGTAAACCTCGATGTTCCGCTAGGGCGATCGCCGCTAACATCCCTTGCCACTGGGCTACCATCGCACCCCGCAAAGGATGTTGATTATTGTGTAATACCATCTCCAAGGTGAGGGGACGAGCCCACATGGTGGGTACCGAGCTTATTTTATTGACTTCTCCTGGGGCATTATATTCTAAACTACTAGCAACTGTGTTAAAGGCTTTTTCTGGTTGCTGATTCCATGTTCCACCAGCTTCTCCTTGGACATCCTTGTCGGATTTTAGTGGGGGTAAGAAAAAAGTGGTAGATTCCTTTGGTTCATTTGCATTCATGGTTAATTTTCCTTATTTTACTGATTAACTATTAAGACCATTGAGAAAGAATGTATAAAGCATTAGCTAACCTCACTGTTCCTAAACTGGAACTTCCCAAATCGAGGGTAGAAGAGTTGATTAGTTGTTCCTTAATTTTTTGAATTTCATCTTGATTTTTCCTTCCTTCTTCCCGAGTATCTCCTAAGACTAAATCTCGCAAGTATTCTCCCCTCACTTGTCCATCAAAACTCTCCAACGGACCAGTACGAAATAGTTCCAGTTCAATTGTCCCTGGAGCATACTCCTGAATTTCTCTCACCCAGCGCAAATAGTCTGTACACCAATTTGTCACGGTTTCAATAGCTTTTTGCTCTTCGGGATCGCTTAAACTGGGTAATTCTTGTCCTTTTTTGTCAAATATCTTAGCTATCGCTCCCAGTTCGGGGTTAAAAAACTGATCAAACCAAGGGGCCCCAGCACGAAATTTAGCTACCCCTATTTGTTGTGCAGTGGACAACTCCGGCAAAATATTCGACAACCAGATATAGGCAAAGCGTACCCCTGTCGCTAACTTCCGTTGAACATCGGCCATTTCTGGTAAATCACCCCAGACAAGTTTTTCAGGGTTTCTACGACTGATTAAAGCCACTTTCTCTGTTCCTTTAGAAGAAGGATTGTTTGACTCCGCCTTAGAATCATCTGAAAAATGACGAGCTGCTAGGGCTGCATAGAGTTCTATAAAATGGGGTTCGTTTCGTTGTGTATTTTTGCCAACGCTAAATTTATACCTAGAAAAGTTTTGATCTCCTAACAGATAAACCTTATCAAAATACTGATTTTGGTCTGTATAGTACCGCAGTGCCGCTTCTGTGTTCAATAAAAACTGGTCTGAACTGGCATAAACTTGTTGACTAGCATCGGGTCCAGTGGGCTGGAATTGAAAATAAGGTAAGACAAATAAACAAGCGATATCAACGCTCCCACGAATATTTTTACCTTCTAACTTGTTATGGATCAAACGACCTAATGTGGGGAGTCCGGATGCCCCTGTTCCGCCAAAAATTGACCCGCATAAAAATATCTTTGGTCTTTGTCCTGATCCGCAATCGGCCTGAATTTGACTAATTAAATCGTACCAAGGTTGCTCATCCAAGTTTTCTAAGTCTAGACGACTCATGATTGCTGCACCTATGGATGGCCGACCCCGAAATCCCACATCTAAATTGGCTTCGCGTTCATCTTTGGTATAGAGAACATCAAATAAACTTGCTAATTCTGGATCGTTTTGAAGCAGGTTATTATAGCCAAAAAACGACTCTAAGTCTTTGTTGACTTTGGTATTAGCAAAGGGTGACCATAAGTCGGGACTGAAAGCGTTCAGTTGGGTTTGCATCCAAACATGGGGACGTTGTTGACTCTTGAGCAAGTTATAACAATTTTGATAAGTTTTGAGACCAATTCTTGCCCGCTCTAAGTTGCCATTCGTTTCATCTGCATCCACAAACAACATCCTAATTGGCTTGTCTGTAAACAAACCCACGCTGGCAATTTGGAGAATAGCTTCTAGACATTTTGCCCCTGTTCCGCCAATGCCAATTACATAAAGAGAATTCTGAGCCATAATGGAATACTGCTAGCCAATCAAACGACGTATAAAAGAAGAACCTGGTGGAATGTTCCTAAATAATCCGGGTGAACTGGTTACTGTCGGCAACCAATACAATAAAACCGCATCGAGAATAAAAAATCCCGTTAGAGTTATGAGTGCATCATCGCTCTCATTGAAAAAATATAGGGCGATGCAAATTCCTACGATTGGCAAAAGTGCTAATAAACCCCAAACAACTCGCCAACGAAATACATCCAGCGCTCCTGTTGCTTTGGCTCTCGCTGTCATAAAAGTCCAGATTAGGGTTGCTCCAAGAGAAGAACCAAAAACGAACCAACCCCCTACTGTGTAGTAATCACTTATCCAGGTTGTCAGGGGTACATCTGAGACTCGGATGAGACGGTTTTGATAAAGTAGCGGTTGCAAATAAAAAATTAATACTAAACTTATCAAAACACACACAATTATGCGAATAATTTCTCCACTTTTCATTAACACTTTTTCCGCTCGAAAGCGTCCACACGACTTTTTGGCTTTTTAATTTAACAACGATGCAATTAATAGATTAGGGAATGATTAAAGAAGACTCACTCGGCAAAAAATACCGGCATGATCTAGAATTAGAGTCGACTCCTCCAGTGTACTGTTAATTCGCTACTAAGTATAGCAACATTTACTGTTGACTGCTGGTGTATTGTAAATATTGATTACAAGGTGATTAAACCCCTATTTCGACTCAAATGGTGCTTAGTAGCCCTTGCTACTGTTATTCTACTAGTCTCATGCAAAAGTCCTACGGTGTTTACCGATCAAGACTATCCCTGCGAATTTGAACAACAGAGTGCTTCCTTTTCTGAGTCAAATCCCCTAGAAATTGCCCTTCACGTTGACGGTAGTGGCTCTATGCTAGGGTACGTTGATAATCCCAACAGTCGTTATATCAGAACACTAAAATTGCTGGATAGTGTTTTTCACTTGGACAACGGACCAAGAGACGAACAAACATTAACACACTACCGCTCAGGTGGTAGAGACAACCAATTAATCAGCCGTCAACAATATCGTAATGCTTTTGACCCAGACTTTTATACAGGAGCAAACCCTAATTTTCCTAAAGTGTCTAGCCATCTGGATAAAGCTATTACTCCACCAGAGGAACAAAACGAAAAACTTTTAGTTTTTGTTACTGACTTAGAACAAAACGGAGCAGATGTTAATAACGTAATTAAAAAAATTGAAGAAACCTATTTAAAAAACAATCAAAGTAACTATTCTGTTGGTATTCTGGGGGTTAAGAGTGAGTTTAGAGGAACGGTTTATTCAACTGATCCTAGGGTGAGTTCTGATTTTTATTATGATACAACAGATAAATCAGCTATTGAGGAATACCGACCATTTTATGTAGTTTTCATTGGTCCTTATTCTGACTTAATCTACTATTATCAGGCTCTAAAAAGAAAGTCTAGTGATCTGATTGAAACTAGCGAGTTTGTTATTTTCTCTCCTAATCAGTTCATGAAAGAGCCTAGTTATCCCAGATTAACAGATAACCTTCCTAACGAAGTTAGTAGTCCTCAATATCTTCAAATCGGGAGAGTTGGCTTTGAAAGCAATCACTCCTCTTATACACTTTTGGAAGTACCTGGAAGAATTGATCAGCAAGCTATTTCTATCCCTTTTAGCTTAGACTTTTCTCTTTTGGACCACACATTGCCTCCAGATCCAGAAGGAATTAAAGCTGAAAAAAGTCTTCAATTATCAGATTCATTTGAGAAAAAATTTGTTAAACAAGATAACAATTCTCCATTAAAACAAGCTTTAAATATTACTGATGTAAATCTCACGGACAACACCTTAACATTTAATACGAAAGTTAAACCCGAATCTTTGACTGAATCAGGTATTTACCTATTCACACTAGACTTAAAAATTGATAATTTACAGGGTGCTTCTTGGTGGGAAGACTGGGACTGGGAAAATAGATCCGATAACCAAGATGGGTCAAAAACCTATAACTTTTTTAACTTCATGACTAACATGAAAAATCTCATGACAGATGGAAATAAAAAACCTAGTATTAATCGCTTTTGTTATGCTATCCAAAAAAACTAGAAGGGAAATTATACAGAAGACTTGATGATGGTATTTAATAGAATACTGATGTTTATAGTGAAATTGATTAGGGTTAGAAATAGAAGATTAGCTTTTATTTTTATACCAAATCCGCTCTTGTTATACCCTTTATAAGCTAGAATAGGCAGATGTC
>NZ_JARVCN010000046.1:0-13609 GCF_038442745.1 Crocosphaera sp. Alani8 | reverse complement strand
GTTTGGCCTAAGTTTTCGCAGCGAGTGACCCCTGGCTTTTTGAGAAGATACGTAAGTTTCAGGAGTTGGAAGATAAAGAAGAATTAAAATATAAATTCTGTAAAGCTATGATTCCTGTTGCTCAGTCTATTGGTTATGATCCCACGTTAAAAGAGATAAAAAAATTTGAAATTTCTGTCTCTCACTTGCAAATAATAGCAACAGTAATGAAAAACAATATTGAAGATAAAGATATTTGTTTGCCATTTATTGCACTGCAGAAATTTTATGCAGGGAAAACTAATTATCAAATAGCAGAAACATGGGGTAAAAACTTTTTCAATATTTGTCAAAAACGTTTTGGAGAGGAACATCCTGATGTTGCTCAGAGTATGAATAATTTGGCAAAACTGTACCATTCACAAGGAAAATACGAAGTAGCGAAACCTCTGTATGAGCAAGCTATAAAAATATTTGAAACTGTCTTAGGAAATTCTCATCCTTGGACAATTACGGTACGAAATAATTATCAAATAATGTTGATTAAGATGAGTTAGATTAGGTATCAGCTATCAGTTATCAGTTACCAGTTATCAGCTATCAGCTATCAGTTATCAGTTATCAGTTATTAGCTATCAGTTATCAGCTATCAGTTATCAGCTATCAGCTATCAGCTATCAGCTATCAGCTATCAGCTATCAGTTATCAGTTACCACTGCTCACTGCTCACTGCTCACTGCTCACTGCTCACTGTTCACTTAGCCTTTGACTATTTAATGCCTAGGATATAATATAAGGGATTGAAATTTTGTCCTAGATAAAATCACCCTAAGTCGTCGTTATGAGCAATCAACCCGATCGCATTATCATATTTGATACTACCCTCAGAGACGGGGAACAGTCCCCAGGTGCAAGTTTAACGGTTGAAGAAAAACTAACCATCGCTCGCGCTTTAGCACGACTTGGGGTAGACATAATAGAAGCAGGTTTCCCCTACGCTAGTCCCGGTGACTTTGAAGCAGTACAGAAAATTGCTCAAACCGTTGGCACGGAAAATGGACCGAGAATCTGTGGGTTAGCAAGAGCATCCAAAAACGATATCAAGGCAGCAGGAGAAGCTCTAAAACCGGCATTTAATTCCCGTATTCATACATTTATCGCCACATCTGACATTCACCTAAAACATAAACTGAAAAAAACACGCTCTGAGGTATTAGAAATAGTGCCAGAAATGGTAGCTTATGCAAAAACCTTCACCGATGATGTAGAATTTTCTCCAGAAGATGCAGGCCGTAGCGATCCTGAATTTATGTATCAGGTATTAGAAAAAGCGATCGCAGCAGGAGCAACCACAGTAAACATTCCCGACACCGTAGGTTATACTACCCCTAGCGAGTTCGGCGCAATTATTAAAGGAATTAAAGATAATGTCCCTAATATCGACCAAGCTATCATATCGGTGCATGGTCACGACGATTTAGGATTAGCCGTAGCAAACTTCCTCGAAGCGGTGAAAAATGGAGCTAGACAGCTAGAATGCACCATTAACGGTATTGGAGAAAGAGCAGGGAATGCTGCTTTAGAAGAATTGGTTATGGCTCTCCATGTGCGCCGTCAATATTTTAACCCATTCTTAGGCCGTTCTGTTGATTCCACGGAACCCCTAACCCAGATTAACACCCAGGAAATTTACAAAACCTCCCGTCTGGTATCCAACCTCACAGGGATGATTGTACAGCCAAATAAAGCCATTGTGGGGGCAAATGCTTTCGCTCATGAGTCCGGTATCCATCAAGACGGGGTTCTTAAAAATAAGTTAACCTACGAAATCATGGATGCAGAGTCCATCGGCCTAACCAACAATCAAATTGTACTGGGTAAATTGTCCGGGCGCAACGCCTTCCGTACCCGTTTGAGCGAGTTAGGGTTTGAATTGTCAGAAAATGACCTAAACAACGCTTTCTTGCGCTTTAAAGAGGTTGCTGATAAGAAAAAAGAGATCACCGACTGGGACTTAGAAGCGATCGTTAATGATGAGATTCAACAAGCACCAGAATTATTCCGACTGGAGTTAGTACAAGTATCCTGTGGGGATCACGCTGCTCCCACTGCTACTGTTACTTTGAGAAACCCCGAAGGAAAAGAATTAACCGATGCTGCCATTGGTACCGGACCGGTGGATGCGGTTTACAAAGCTATCAACCGCGTGGTAAACGTTCCCAACGAGTTAATCGAGTTTTCGGTAAAGTCGGTAACTGCTGGTATCGATGCAATGGGAGAAGTTACCATCAGGTTACGTCATGAAGGACGCACCTATTCAGGTTATGCAGCCAATACAGATATTATAACTGCTGCTTCCCGTGCGTATATTAGCGCGCTAAACCGCCTTTACGGAGCGATTCAAGAAGAATCCAAGGTGAACCCCTCCCAACGGGTTTTAACCTCTCAGAAGTAAATATTAGTTGATTTTAGGGGCATAATAAAATTATGCTCCTACCTATTTTCGTTAGTTGAGAAATTAAAATCCTTGATGCAGAAGTTAAAGGTATTATTAAATGTTTATAGCGTTTCTCACACTCATCAGGTACACCAAATATTTAGGTTATAACTCCTGACTCCTGACTCCTAAAACTAGAAAAATTTGTACCTCACAAGTATGGGAACTGCTATATATACCAATTAGGAATGATTCATTAGATATCTTTGTTATCAGTTATCAGTTACCACTGCTTAGTAATGACTAACTTCTTTTCCTCTGAAAAACTAGATAAAATTATTAGCGATCGCCGTTTAAAACTAGAAGAAGAACGACAAATTACCCTTAAGAAAACAAAAGAATGGTTAGATAAAAATGGTTCAGAGTATGGAATTAAAACAGCTTATATTTTCGGTTCCGTTACCCATCCTAACAAATTTAATCAAGACTCAGATGTTGATGTAGCAGTAGAAGAAATTAATCTTGAGAAACATTTTTTAGCCATTAGTTTTTTAGCAACTTATTTAGAAAGAGAAGTTGATATAATAAGACTAAATCAATGTCATTTTGCTGAGCGTATTCGTCAAAAAGGTATCTTATGGATGAAAACACCTTAATTATTTTCAAAACTGATATTAATGCACAAATGGAACTGATTAAAAAAATTAATCAAACGTTAAATAATAGAAGTATAGGATTAACTGGTGATGATTTAATTCGTTTAGAAAGTGTTGCTTATCAAATTCACAACTTATACAGTGCAGTAGAAGATTTGCTAAAAATTGTTGCTACTTATTTTGAAAACAATATTACAGAGACTGCTAAATTTCATATTGCTTTATTAACCAGAATGACTCAAACAATTCCCAGTATTCGTCCAGCATTAATCTCTCAAGAAACATTTTCAATATTAAATAGTTTAAGAGGTTTTCGTCATTTTTTTCGTCATGCTTATGGAACACCTATTGAATACGAACAGTTAAAAAACAACCTAGATAAATCTCTGAATTTATTACCCATTTTAGAACAAGATGTTAATACTTTTCTCGAAAAAATTTGCCAAAGATAGAAACTTAATTAATTAATTTGTCAATAGCAGCTAATAACTTATTTTCTTTAAATGGCTTAGAAAAATAGTCAGAGGCACCTAGATTCATTGCTAATTCACGATGTTTATCCCCACTGCGAGACGTTAACATAATGACTGGGAAATGTTGACAAGCTAGATCAGATTTAAGATGAGATAAAAGACCATAACCATCAAGACGAGGCATTTCAATATCACTAATAACCAATTGAACCGTCGATTCTAAACCCCCTTGTAGCTTGTCTAGAGCATCTTGACCATCTTTAGCCTGTTCCACCCGATATCCTGCTTTTTCTAGGGTTAATGCTAGGAAACGACGGACATTAATGGAATCATCTACTATCATGATCATTGGAGCATGATGGACTGCAAATGTTTCTGAAAAATCCGCCACAGTTGCAGCAGGTTTTGGGGTAAAAGAAGATTCAGAAGGATCACCATTTAACCAATTTAATAATGCCGTTACATCCACCAAAGGAACCACACGACCATCCCCTAAAATTGTACAACCAGCGAACCCTTCAGGGATTCCTACAGAACCTTCTACCTGACGAATGGTGACCTCTTGTTCTCCCCAATAACGATCAATCTTAATACCCACATAATTCGTTCCTTGCGCCACCATTAACACAGTAGGTTGATCGATCGCAGGGGTAACATCTGTGGCAACAACATAGGGAGAACGAGGGAAATTGAACCATTGTTGTAAGGTGATTATGGGTACAATATGGTCTCCCCAGTGCAATAAATCTTGACCAGCATCATTGATTAACATTTCGGGGTCAATACGAACCATTTCTTCTATCATCGTATTGGGAAACGCTAACAACATTCCTGCACTTTCGGCCAATAACACTCGAACCACAGACAGAGTTAACGGAACCGTTATGATGAATGTAGTTCCCTTTCCCGGTTGGGTGTTAACTTCAATCTCCCCTTGAATGGGTTCTAAATTAGTATGGACAACATCCATTCCCACACCTCGACCGGATAAGTCTGTAACTTGGGCTGCGGTACTAAACCCAGGTTCAAAAATAAGGTCTAATAACTCTTTTTTGCTCGCTTCTTCAAGATCAGCTTCACTCAAACCCATTTCTAAGGCCTTGCTGCGAATTTTATCTAAATTAATACCCCCTCCATCATCTTCAATCGTAATCACCGTTTTATTGCCTCGATAACCTGCAGTGATGATAATCTTGCCGCTTTCGGGTTTGCCCTTTTCTTGACGAACTTCTGGGGATTCGATACCGTGATCGAAGGCATTACGCAACAGATGCAATAAGGGGTCATTGAGGGCTTCTAATACGGCGCGATCCACTAAAGTTCCCCCTCCTTTAATAGTTAAATCCACCTTTTTCCCGTATTGCAGTTCCATTTCTCGTAACCCTCTAGGGAAACGTTCCAATAAATCAGAAATGGGACGCATTCTTAGTTGGGTAATGGTGGTTTGCATCAGTTTAGAAGTACGAGAAAAGGCCCGAGAGGAACTCTCTGTATCTTGTAAATTCAGTTGCAGATCGCTGGTAACTTCTTGTAGCTGTACCACTGTGTCCATCATCTCCTGTGAAACGAGATGAAAATCGTTATAACTATCCATTTCTAAGGAATCAAAATCTTCTAGTAAGCTACTGATTGGTTCCCGTTGTTTCTCCCCTTGAGGAACGATCTGATCGTATCCATTACGCAACTTTTGATTGGAATGTTCTAGAATTTGGATGCGATCGCCTAATAATTCGATCAGATGACGGAGACGTTGCAGTTGTAAATTTAAGCCATTCCGTTCAATAGTCAGTTCCCCAAACATATCACTAAGGTTTTCTAGCTGTTTAACAGGAACCCGAATGGTTTCATTTTCGTTCGGTTCTGGGGTATCGGTGTTTTGAGAAGTGGTAGGAACGACGAATTCTTCTGATGTTGATTGATCGAGAATATCTAATGTCCCTAAAAAGTCTTCTTCCTCTTCAGCAAACTCATCGGTAATAGCAGAAAATTTTAAGTCATCAGAACTGAGAATGATTTCATTAGCTTCCTCTAACTCTTCTAACTCGATTTCTGGAGATCTATCTAAAGATAAAGGTTCTGGTGGTTCGGTGGAACAAAAGCCAAAGGATAAAGGACCACTGTCCAACTCATCCAACATTTCAAAGGTATCATCCCAGTCATGGGTTTCGAGATCCGGTAAGGTTGCCTCAAAGGTTGATAAATTCAATTTTGTGGGCATCATTTCCCGTTGGTCAACCATAACCATAGCGTGCGATCGCCGCCATTCTTGAAGGGCTAATTTAGCGACTCTAGGAAGATCCTGGGGATAGGTTTCAATGCCTTCCATAATAGACTGACAGAGAGAGCAAAAAGGGTCTAATGCTAACATTTGCCCTAACCCTTCTAACTCTTGTGCTGCAACCAAAAATTCTTCCCTTAAACAAGGCTGTTGGGGGTGATTTAACACTGATTCGAGACGTTTTAAACAGGCATCCACCTCTGTTTCAAACATCAAGATCACCATGTCTTCTTCTTCGTCTTCTGATAGCAGTTTAACTGTATCTTCTGGTTTAGGATCTCCCAAACGTTGGTATAAAGCATCAATGATGGGATCAACCTCTTGTTCTAACCAAGTTGGGTTAATTGTGACCCCTTGACGGTTCCATTGGGCGATTTGTCGTAAGCGATCGACACTGGTTAAAAACAGGCTTTCTAGGGATTGATCTATAATGTGATCCCCCCGATCCCCCCCTGCTTTGACCACTTTAAAGAAGTCTTCTAAGCGATGGGCCATGGTGGAGAGGGTCTGAAATCCCATCATTGCAGCCCCTCCTTTGACGGAATGGGCTGAACGCAACAAACTATCAATTTTTTTACGACTGACTTTATCGGACCCTAACCCCAATAACTCAGATTCTAGATTATTAAAGTATTCTTCTGCTTCTGCTAAGAAATGTAATCTAACCTCTTTTTCTTTGTCCTTAGCCATGATAATTACCGTAAATGTTGATAAAATTGTCTAGTTTTCAGGGAGAGGAGGGGGAATTTCCCCCCAAATCTAACTTACTTTAAATGTCTCCATAGACTCCTGTAACTGTTGGGAAATAGTAACGGTTTCTTGGAGGGAACTGGAAACTTTACGGGAGGAGTCGGAGGTTTGTTGGGAAATTTTGGCCACTTCTTCCATTAACTGGGTAACAGACTGGGAAGTATTGGCTTGGGATACAGTTGCTTGAGAGATAGACTGCAACAACTCATCGATTTGACGGGAAACGTCCACAATTTGTCCTAAACTGGCTTTGGTTTTCTCCGCTAAATGAGTCCCTTCTACCACCTGAGTGGTGCCTAATTCCATCGCTTCCACCACTGCGGAGGTTTCTTGTTGAATACTCTCCACAATTTTCTCAATTTCTTTAGTTGCAGAAGCTGACTGTGCGGCTAGTTGTCCCACTTCTTCTGCAACCACCGCAAAACCTCGCCCTTCTTCCCCTGCGCGGGCAGCCTCAATACTAGCGTTGATGGCTAATAAGTTGGTTTGTAAGGCAATTTGGTTGATTAAGGAAACCGCTTTAGAAATCTGTTGGGAAGACTCCCCTAACCGTTTCACTTTCTTGGTGGTTTCGGCAACGGTTTCCCGTAGTTGGAAAATATTGGACACTGTTTGTTCCATATCTGCTCCCCCAATTTCTGCGGTGGTAGAAGCGGTTTTTGCTACGGCGGCGGCGGCTTTGGCGTTATCCGCTACTGCTTGAATAGAATGGGACATTTCTTCGACAGAATTGAGGGTTTGGCTAATCTGAGAAGCTTGTGTTAGGGCAACGTTCGCTAATTCTTGGATGGAGCCTTCATTGCTGCTAATGGATGTATTAACCTGGGTTGCCGTATCTTTTACCCGACTTACCACATCCCGTAAACTTTCCACAATGGAGTTAAAAAAGTCAGCTACAATGCCAATTTCTCCGGCACTAATATCCGCCCGTACCGTTAAGTCCCCATCTGATGCACTTTCAACTTCGGTTAAGAATTTAACCAATTCCCGTTGTAATTGTTCGGAGCGTTCTTTTTCCTGTTGAGCAATTTCTTCTTGTTGACTGACGTATTTTGCTTGTTCTTCTTGTTGTCTTCTGACTGCGGCTTCTTGCTCCAGCAATAAATCTTGAATCTGTTGCGCCATAGTATTAATATTGCTTCCTAGTTCACCAATTTCGTCTTCTCCGGCCACAGGAACCCGTTGATCGAGATCTCCTTGTCCGAATTTTTTCACCACTTCGCTGGATTTTAGGATAGAACGGGTGGCACGGTTGGCAATAAGAATTGTCACAAAACCAACCAGAACAACTGTGGCACCAGTTCCCCATAAGAAAAACAGCAACAACTGATATTGAGGGTTAAAAGCAACGTCTGGTTCGGCAGAAATAATGGCTCGCCAATTTAGGTCTGGTAAACCGTCCATTTGCATAGGTGGCGCATAAGCAATCAGTTTCTGACTATTAAGTTTCAAATTGTTAGCCAAGGTAACAACTGCTTGACTTTCTTGCTCTAGTTCCTTAACTTTGGGAAAAATCTTGTTTATGTCAATGGCGGCAAGTTCTTCTTTTGGGGATTCAACTTCTCCCCCACTAGAAAGCTCATTCGGGTCATATTCCCCTTCTGGTCCAACGAACACCTTTCCTTCTCTGTTAATTAAATAGAAATTTTCTTCCTCGCTATGTTGGTTATATATGATGTTTTCTAACTCTTTAACGGGTATACGGGCGCGGATAAAGCCCAGAAGTTCTCCTGTATCGGGATCTTTAATAACAGAGGCTGTATAAACGCTAAATGTACCAGTGGTGGGAGAAATAGAAGGCTGAGCGATCACTGGTCCATCGGCCTTGAGGGCTGCTTGTATATAGGTTCGGTTAAGAGGATTTTTTAAGGGGGTTCCTACTGTCTGTGCAACCACATTCCCTTTCATGTCAAAAACCGCGATACTGTCATAAATATCGTAAGCTTTTTGAATTTTCATTAAAACTTGATCTTTTTCTTCTCTAGTTGCCCTTTCTCGCCATTGGGGATGGGTGAAAATATCTAACTCAGCCATGACTTTAATGTCCGCAAAGCGATCTTTCATATACAAATGAATTTTATCTTGTAACTCATTGACCTGATTAATTTGAGACACTGCCACTTGCATATACATGAATTCATTGCTGAGAAAAGAGGCAACACCACCAACAGCAAAAACTGGTAAGGTTCCTATGGCCATAACTAATAAAGTTGCCTTAGTCCGAACACCCCAAACCCATCTCTTTTTTTTTCTAATGGGTGGAGATGTTTTTTCTGGTGGGGTTTGAGAGTTTTCTTCTGGGTTTAATTCCACCTGTGTTTCTATAACAATAGGTTGTTCTTCATGGGTAGATTTAAGGTCACTAGTGTTGGTTAAGTTTTGGTTAGGGGGGTTAGTGTCACTCATAGTTTAATTATGCAAAAATAATGAGATTTAATTGTGCTTTTTTCCTACTGTAAAATAGGAGCATTAAGAATAGCCTCAGCGTCTAAAACAAGTAAAATTTGTTCATTTTCAGTAGTACAACCTTTTAGATAAGGAATTAAGCTGTCTTTCACTTTACCTATGGGAGACTGTATTTCTTCTACTGGTAAACGGGTTACTCCTTTGACTTTTTCTGTTGCTAAACCTATGGCTTTTTTTCCTGCACGAATAACGGCAATAGAATATTGTTGTACATCGGATTTTAAGGGAGATAGTTCTAAAAATTCACCTAAATCAATAATCCAAAAAATATGACTTCTTTGATTCAGTAGACCTAAAAAAAAAGGAAGCATATTGGGCATAACGGTTAAACGATTCGCATCTGTAATTAATACTTCTTGCGTTGTTTCTATTGGTAATAAAATTTGAGTTTCACTATCGATTTTTAAATGAAGATAAGGATCCCCTACTGCCTTTTGTCCAGATAATATTTGGGTTTCCATCATGGAAATTTGATATGATTTTGTAAAAATTTTAAAATAATAAAATGAATAATTAACAACATAGTTATAATTAATTATTAATTATTCATTACCGATTATTCTACGGAGCGAACCGCACGAACTAACTGTTCTTTACTAAAGGGTTTTGTAACATAAACATCTGCCCCTTGTCTCATAGCCCACATTCGATCTAAGTCTTGATCTTTTGAAGTACAAACCACAATAGATACCTGGTTAGTATCTGGGTTTTTCTTAATACTACGACATAATTCCAAACCACTCATACCAGGCATGATTAAGTCAGTAACAATAACATTGGGTTGATGTTGCTCAATTTTCCCAAGTGCATCTTTAGCATTAGTAGTAGCAATTACAGTGTAGCCACTATCTCGCAAATACTCACTAATCAACTCCATTTCTGATACTGTATCTTCAACAACTAAAACTTTAGACATGGGCAAATATCCTCAAAAAAAACCGTATTAATTTATAGGTTTAAAAGTTTATCATTCTTAGCATTCCCAATATTATAAAAAAAAGTAACACTATCATCTAAAAATTGTTTATATTTAATTTAAATAACGAATAACCATATTTAATAGGTCAGATTGGGTAAAGGGTTTTGTCAAATAATCGGATGAACCAGCAACCCTAGCTTTTGCACGGTCAATTAATCCTTTATTCCCAGTTACCATGATAATAGGGGTTTCTTTAAATAGGGGATGATTTCTAATCAGTTTACAGAGTTGATAACCATCAATTCCCGGCATTCCTACGTCTAATAGAATAATATCTGGTTTAAATCTAATAATTTCTAATAATGCTTTTTTTGATTCGGTGATAGCTTTTATTTTAAATTTTTTATTATCAAGAAATCGACTAATTTCTTTCAAAATAGTTGGACTATCATCAACGCAAACCAATTTGTAGGTTTTGGTTTTCTTAACACTATGCAAAGTGATTGAGTTTTTTTCTGTTGGTAAGTATTGACCAGATTTTTTATCTCCTTTAAATTGAGGTAGTTTATCAAACGGAGATTGAGGTTCTCTTAAAATTACGATTTTATTATGTATATATTTATAAATATGTTGAGCAATTTTTATTTCGTCTTGATTGGTTATAACTGACAATTGACGAAAGCTAAATCCTCTTAAAAGTTTACTGAATTTTTCGATATTTTCAGCAGACATCTGCCCTCCACTTTTATTTTTAGTGAAAAAGTACGGCCTTTGTTCAGGAGAGCTAATTAATGGTGCTAAGGCTTGCCAATCTTCTATTTTCTTTTGACAAGCCATTAAAAATTTATCGGTATCTAAGTGAGACAATTTGAGAGAAAAATCAGGTTTTTGTATAAATCTACAATTAGCCGACTTTAACAATAAAAATGATTCAAATACCTCTTTATTTAAAGATACTAATAATTTTTTAGCTTCAGAAGGTTCCAGGAATTCATTTTCTACAAGCCAACTAATAGCTTGATATTCACAGGGAAACTCTTGATTAATTTGATTCTCATTCTCAAACCGTAGTCTCACCTGATCTCGCACTGAACCTGTTAAAGTAGGTATGCGATAACTGAAGCGACGTAAATGGCGTTCTAAACGTCCAAAAGAATTAAGAGAATGATGAGCATAAATCAAATCTCCTGAATAAAAGTAAATTATCCAAGTCACTGAATTATAAGAAACAATTAAACATCCTGTTGCTTTAGCTGCTGATATTTTTGCCAAAATATCGGTGGGAGAAAACTTGGGTAATATTTCATTTGAACTCACGGGTAACTCTCGATAACTCTTCATATTTGTAACAGAGGTGATAAATAATCAAAAAACGCAATTCACTTTGTCAATTAAATGAATTTAAAAATCAAGGCAATATTACTGTTTACAAAGTAGTTTTGATAATTATAAGGTACGGAAATGAGTCTGATTTAGACCCAATTAGTTGTAAAAATTCTATAAATAAAACGTAAATGCTCTTGAATTAGGTTATAATCCTTTAATAAACTAGTAAATGCGTAAGCAATGATCGCAAACATTGGTGTGAAACTATCTCTTTATTGATAAGAAATATTGTTTCAACTCCTCACTATCAGTAAAGGCGACATAATGAGTCCCCTTAACCACGTTCTAATAGATAATTAACCTATATACTACCTTCTTTTTAGTTCTAAGACTTCCGTAATTTTACGGACATTTTTCGTATTCTACTTGAAAAACATAGAAGTATGTCTTTCAATGTGTTTTAATTGTTCCCAATTTATAGCTAGGTAAAAGAACTCACTTTTAAGCATTTGTAACCATTAACATTTATTTCTACAGATCAGATTGCAATTGATACCCTTTTAATGTGAGGTTATGTTCCTTTAAACAGTTTAGCCATCCCTGTAATCGGTTAACTTTTTGATAATCGTCTAATAAACCCATTTCTTGTTCTTTTTGAGTTAATTGTTGGAAGGTTTTATATAAGGGATATTGAGGAGAAACCAAGCTATCTTTATAATGTAGAATAGGAGGATTTTCATCTTCTGTGTAATCACAATAATTAACCCGTAAATTATTGAGTTGAATTTGCATCCGACTGTGGAGACAAGGATGAGGATTTTTATCAAAATCGGGATAAAATGAGTAAATAATCTTAGGTGTACGCCAAGAAAATTGGATCACATTTGCTTCTTCTAATCTTCCGACAGTTCGACTAGCACAACCTTCGTATAAACGTAATAAAGGTTCTAAAGTTTCCAAGGTGCTAATGTGAACAAGTAGGGAATTTTTTAGTTTTCTACCTATAGTTTGCTTCTGACAAAGTTGAGCAATTATTTCTAAGTTTCCAACTTGGTACAACATGGCATCAGCAATAATACAAGCACTATTATAACTGCCGAATAGAGACTTGATATCTTGCTTAACTTCTGGGGACAATTCTCGCATTTTTGGACGGCGATCAAATTGACTTAAAGCAAGATATAACAGCAAGTCTTGACGGCGTTTTTCTGTGATCATTTCCCAATCATTTTCTTCAGTAACCTGTAAAATAACTTTAAATGCTTGACGAAAACTTCTAAATTCCTCTTTTATTTGTCCTTCATTTTGTATTTCTCCTTTTACTGGTAATCTTCCCCTTTGGGTATAAAATTTCATTAAAGGTTGTAAAAGGTGTTCGTAGTCTTCAAACCGTCTTATTTTGGTAATTAGTCTGGGGGTTTTTGCATGGGAATGAAAACGAGAGGCACGAAATTTTTGCGCTTCTATTTCATCTCTAAAAACCAGATAAATCCCTAATCCGATGGGGATAGAATCTACCTCTAAAACCTGATCGATATAGAATTTGAGTTCTTCTTGTTCGTAATATTTTTGAAAGGTATTTCTACTGGTGATAATACCATCTCCATAAGCAATCACTCCCCTATCTCTATCATCAATTAAAACCTGTGCAGAAACAATCAAAACTTTATTAGTTAATTCCCAAGCATTAACTAAAGCTTCTCGTCTTTCGTTAACATCTTCAATAACATTAATGACGTAACCTAAATTGACAATATCAGCAATTTTTTTATTATTATTCGGATAATAATACGGGTCCCATCCTTGACTTTTGTAACCGGCTGCTGTGATTCTTTCTACATCACCCCCATAACCACATCCGTAGTCAAAAAATGTAGTCTCTTCCTCGAATAATAACAATTCTAAACCTAAACGAACGGGACGAGATAAGGTATTCCTGGTGATAGCGGCTTTATGTCTTTCTATTTCAAGACTAAAGGTTTCTTTCGGAAAAACCGGACAACGACAAGCTAAATAATGTCCCTCAAAAATAATTCTTTTTCGATTCAGTCTTTTTTCCCATTCTTGTTGAGTACCAATCGGAAGATTCAAAGTTAATAACTCTAATTCTTCTTCTATCTTAGTTAAGTGAGCAAATGTGTCATATTGAGGATGATTAGTAGTAATAAAAGTCTCTTTTCTATGTAAAATTGGAGGATTTTTTTTATTTCTGTAGTCCCAATAACTTACTTTTTTTGTATCTAGATTAACAACAATGCTCAATGTTAAAGTACAGGGCTATTTCATGCTAGATGATAGGATATCTATGGTAAAATAAGTCAAAGA
>NZ_JARVCN010000045.1:0-13993 GCF_038442745.1 Crocosphaera sp. Alani8 | reverse complement strand
ATCTTTGTCCCCTAACTTTCGGCGAGTCCCCCCAGACTTTTTGAGAAGCTTCGTAATGAAGTTGGTCTACAAATGTACGAAATTTGTCCCAGTCGTGCCATAGAAATAAACGAACAGTTTGACAATGGAAGCTTACAAAACATAAATTATTAGTTTCACTTGATATCTATTTTTGATTAATTGGGCAACCAATTAGACTTTATTTGTTCAACGGAATAGGGACATTTTTCAGGAAAATACCACTCCGATAACCCTGTTTCGTTGACTGCGTCCGCTTTGGCACGTCGATAATTTCTCTCAAATTCTTTCCCTGACCAATATTTTTTTAACGATGGGGTATCTTCCAGATAGAAAGTCAGATTATTTCTCTCTCTCTGAATAGTATTTAACCAAGAATTAGAACGTTTTTCGGGTTGATATTCCCATTTTAAGAGATGATGAATAATTAGTCGAATCGCTGATAAAAATTTATCTCTTTCTCGTTTACTCAAGTCTTCGATTTCCTCAATAATATTATCCCAGTCCACTTGATCGTATTGTTTTTGCTTAATCAGCTTAACTTGTTGTTCAACCCATTCAGTAATATCAGTATCATATAAACTCATAAATTAACTCCTTTGAGCATAATGGTGTTTAATAAACTCTTTCAAAACTACAGTATTGACCATAAGATAATTCGTAATTAATAATTTGGATCGCAAATAACATTAACACCTAAGCTTGTACAATAGATTAAGTCTTCAACTGTTTGACCTATGACTTCATCTCGTTATAAAGTTTGTATCACCCTTGGAACCCGTCCCGAAGCCATAAAACTTGCTCCTGTTATCCAAAAATTTCGTGATTCAGAGGCATTTGAAACCCATGTTATCTTAACAGGACAACATCGGGAAATGGTAGAACAAGTGATGCAACTGTTTGAGATAACAGCAGACGAAGACTTAAATATTATGCAACCTAAGCAAACCTTGACGGATATTACTTACCGGAGTTTACAAGGTTTAGAAGGTATTTTTCGTAGAATACAACCCCATTGTGCCATCGTTCAAGGAGACACTACCACAGCGTTTGCTGCCACTTTAGCTGCATTTTATCAACAAATTCCCATCGGTCATGTCGAAGCCGGTTTAAGAACTAACAATCTATTTAACCCTTACCCCGAAGAAGCTAACCGTCGCCTAATTTCTCAACTAGCTCAGTTACATTTTGCCCCCACTACCCTTGCAGTAGAAAATTTAAACCGTTCCAGTGTTACAGGGGAAGTTCACTTAACAGGAAATACGGTCATTGATGCTTTATTAACCGTTGCCAACAAACAACCCAACTGTGAGGTTGAAGGGTTAGACTGGAATAAATATAAGGTGCTATTGGCTACCGTACATCGACGAGAGAACTGGGGAAAGCCCCTAGAAGACATCTTAAAAGGTTTTCACCTCATTTTAGACAAATTTCCCGATACAGCCCTATTATTGCCCATGCATCGTAACCCAACGGTAAGGGAACCCATCAAAGAAACTTTAGGCAACCATCCCAGGGTGTTTTTAACTGAACCTTTGGACTATGGGGAGTTGGTTGGTGCGATTCAACGCTGTTATTTACTTTTAACAGATTCTGGGGGTTTACAGGAAGAAGCACCTAGTTTGGGTAAACCTGTGTTAGTTTTGCGAGAAACAACGGAACGTCCGGAAGCTGTGGACGCAGGAACAGCTAAATTAATCGGGACAAACGTTGAAAATATTGTTAGTAATAGTGGTGAATTATTGAGCAGTAAAATAGCTTATGAACAGATGGCTAATGCGGTTAACCCGTTTGGAGATGGTAAAGCAAGCGATCGCATTTTAGAAATTGTGCAACGTTATTTACTTTAAATATTTCAAATGTAACTATAAATGATCATCCCTCTTAAAAATAATTTCAGCTTATAAATGAAAATGTATTGTATTTGTATTATTAATATTCGTTTGTCTGGCAAAATAGTAACATTTTGGTATAAAGTGTTACTATTTTAGTCCAAAGACTTGAGAAATTTTATCAATGAAAAACGTAAGAATGGGGGTTGACAAAACATACTACTTTTTTATGCTATTATGAAAAAACTAGCAGTATGATGGGGCAGATAATGACTCAAAATCTCTCCTGACTTGGGTAGGTTTATAGTCTCCATACTGTTAACTTCAGATGGTGAGACTAAAAGCATAGTAATTTCAAATAAGTTTGAGATATCGTAGTTTAGGGATTATCCTTGCTATCTTAGTGGCAAAATGTGTAATTTTACTCTCATTTTCGTTGAAATAAACTGTGGGTTAAACAACAACGTCCCTTTAATTGGAAAATAGGGCTTTTTGTTAACTATAGCGTTTCTCGGACTCATAAGGTACACCTAACTCCTGCCCTCTGCCTCCTGCCTCCTGCCTCAAAGCGATAACCTCTCTACCTCACAAGTATGGGAACTGCTATATTGTCTTTATGTTATAAATTATCCTATGAATCAATCTGTTACAGTTAGCGAGTCGTTGTATGAAACTGATTATTTTTTGTGGTTAGAAAATCAAGCATTAGCCATTAAAAATCGTGATATTGAGGGTTTGGACTGGGAAAACTTATTAGAGGAAATCGAGTATTTGGGTAGAGAACAAATTAATGCGGTTAATAGTCTGCTCAAACAAATTATTATCCATCGTTTAAAACTTGATTACACTTCTAATATTTATTCTAGACATCACTGGAAGTGTGAAATTAATTCTTTTATCGACAATTTAGAAGATAAACTGACTAATTCTATCCGTAACAAAATTACTCTAGAAAAGCCTTACAATCGAGCTAGACGAACAATCCTAGAACAATATAATATTAACTTACCACCAGACTGTCCTTATTCCCTGGATGAATTAATCACTTATGTTGAAGTGAATGATTAACGTTCATCGTCTGTCAATCTTGTCATCAACTCTTCAAAAGTATAAGGACATTTATCAGGAAAATTGAAATTGTATTCACTCAGAACTAATCTTTTTGCTCTCTCGTACTCTTTATGCACATCTATTTTATTCAAGAGAGTCTTTGTTAATCTTCTTTCAATTTCATCTTGAAAGTTATTGATTTCTCGTTTCCAGTGATTACGAGGATAACTATCAGGACAATAATCCAGCTTTAACTTATGTTCAATCAATCTTTTTACCCAACTACTGACAGCATGGATTTGCTCTTTTCCCAAGTCTTCTATCTCCTCCTTTAAGTTATCCCAATCTAATGCTTGTATGTTATGCTCACTTAGAACTTTAGCTTGTTGTATTGTCCATTCTAAAAAGTCGGTTTCATAAAGATTATTCATGTTAATTGTATTATGGTTTTGTTTTATCCTATCTATAGCAGTCATGAGTTAAACTCCTAATAGTTTACTCGTTAAAATAATAACTTTTGCCTCTTTCAATTCCTTATTCTTCCCCTGCATGATAAGAACTACGAACTAATGGACCTGAACGAACATGGGAAAAACCAAGAGAATTCGCAATTTCTCCTAATCTATCGAACTCTTCAGGAGTCCAATATTTTTGTACTGGAATATGTTGTAAAGAAGGACGCATATATTGTCCTAACGTAAGGCGATCGCATTTTACTCTTCTTAAGTCTTTTAAGGTGGCAATAATTTCCGCTTCGGTTTCTCCGTGACCTAACATCAACCCTGACTTTGTGGGTATTGTTGGGTCTATTTTCTTTACTAATCTTAGCACATCTAGGGATCGCTTGTACTTTGCCCCTCGTCTTACAGGACCTTGAAGACGTTCTACTGTTTCAATATTATGATTGTAACAAGCCGGTTTAGCAAACACAACGGTACTGACTCGTTGTTTCTGACCATCTTCCCTTTGTTTCCCTCCCCAGAAGTCCGGGGTTAACACTTCGATTTTGGTTTCATGGTTTAGTGTACGAATAGCATTCATCGTTTTAACAAACCATTGCGCACCACCGTCATCTAAGTCGTCCCGTGCAACAGAGGTAAGTACAACGTAGCTTAACCCCAATAACTTAACAGATTCTGCAACTTTCTGGGGTTCTTGGGGGTCTAAAGGCATAGGTGCATGACCCTTATCCACTTGACAGAAGGCACAAGCTCTAGTGCAAGTTGCTCCCATTAACATAAATGTGGCTGTCTTTTTACTATAACATTCTCCACGATTAGGACAACGACCTTCTTCACATATTGTGTGAATATTTCGAGTTTTAATAATTTTTTGAACAGTAGAAATTTCACTTGCTTTTCCAATTGATTTTTTCAACCAAGAAGGAATCGACATTACATTAATGTTATTTTTAACGGAATTTGAATTCATTATTAGCGGGATTAAAATTAATCTTTCTTAATTATGCTTTATTCTTTCTCTGTTGTCAATTTTTATCCTATTCCCATGTTGCAAATTCTTCTATCCAATGATTCATTATACTACTAATTTGATTCCTTCTATTTTCAAAACTCGCAGCTATCCAAATAAACATTAAACCCAATAATAATCCAACCATCCATTTTAATAGAGGGTAAGTAAAACTAACAATAACTAATTGATCAAATACTGTAGCCAGAAAAGTGATTGTACCTATAAATAAAAATGCACGGGTTCTTATTCCTAAACCAACAGCAATCAAAATCAGTCCTATTACTCCGGGGATAATAGCTGTTTCTCTATAAAATATGATATAAACACTACTAAGAGTTGCTGTAGCTATCAAACGGATAAAATGTCTTGTTTTTTTCCCCTCTTCTCTTTGACAATAAGGTTCAATCATAATCAAAAACAGGAGAGATAAACAAAATAAGCTTGAATATAATAACGGGGATAGTTGATTAAACTGATTAGAAATATTGTAAGCAACAGCATTAACAAAAACGATACTAAGGTATAGTAAACGAGATTTATTGGACAGTTTGGCAAGAAGTCCATAACTAATGGAAGCAACTATCAAAGTAAGAAAATCAACGTGACTAATAACTCCCATGAATGGGAGACTAAAAGCTAGTAAATTCCAAGGTCTTTTTGACCACCCCCATCTTTCCCAAGGAAGGGTATAAATTACAATACCCAATAAAGAGAGTACGGAACCGATTACATTCAATAGGAAAGTATAAGGAAAGGTTAAAACACCATATACAGTAGTTCCAAATGCTTGTATGAATCCCAAATAAACCCAAATTTCTCCTTTTCTTTTGTCCAAAAAGTTTCGCCCTTCTAGGATAGCATATTGAGTTAAAAATGCACTGGAACCTAATGCAATTAACTGTTGTGATTCCACAGGATATAACAGAGATAATACTAAAAAAATACTACCTAAAATCCAGTGTGAATGAGCGATTATTTTTAACTCTCTAGGAGTCAGATATAGGTAAGAAGACAACCAAGGTGAAGAAAGACGATAAACATACATTATTGTTGTTGCTAAGGCTGCCATACTTAAATATTTATCTCCCCAAGATAAATTACTAATCTGATAAGATAATAATTCGTAAGCAGAGAGAGAAATTAGAATAATGCCTAGATATATCAAAGGTTTTAAGCTTCTTTTTTGTCGCACAAACCCAATAATAATAAAAGCAAATCCAAAAGAAATAAATCCTGTTAAACTATTAAAAGAATTGTATCTTAATGCTGATCCTAAAGCTCCGTATAAAAGTGGTAAGGTATGCAGACTACTTAAAAATTGTCTTTGTCCTGTGTTTTTTTGCCACCATTTCCCAATTAATTGTAATAAAAATCCTAGAATAAAATTGACAATAGCCAGTAAAATTAGGGACTGACTTACCATAGTTGTAATATTAATTGTCAATAATTCTAATGTCCAGCCCAGTGTGTAGATCATCAGGTTATTCTGATGGTTTTTGGTGCGATAAAAGATTGCTAAAAATAAGACCAATATAGCTAGTATAACTAAAGTTGAAGGATTAGTATATTGAGCATAAATAGCTATTGAATGCACTGTTAAAGCTGTTAAAAGAAAACTGCATAAAATAATTCCCCAAACATCAATAATTTTTGTGTAAATAATGGCTAATGGTTTATTTTTGTGTTTTAAATAATTCCAAGTTGACCAAAGGAAAATTAAAGTTACACTATCACTGATCATCCAAGTAGGAATTATTGGTATTTTAAAAATTGGGGAAATTGCTAAAACTATAAAAGATCGGCAAAATATTGCCATACCAATTGTTATAAAAGCTGTTGAAAAACTCGGTGATAAGTAACTGTGGCTAAATATCAAGATAGTACCAATAATTGGTGTTAGAATATTGAGGAATGAAAGATTAGGATTAGAGAACTGTATAATTATAATAGTTATAATGCTAAACCATAACAAACTATTTTGCTGTGATTTTTGCCAACTACGATAGGCTGTTCCTATCATAATTAGGTTAATGGTAATTAGTAAAATTAAGTCATTGTTTAAAAGATAGTCAGTAGCTAATCTACCAAAAGAGATAGCAGTAACAGTAAAAGTAGATAATATGATACCCCAAATATCTAAAGCTTTTTTGTAGTAGTCAATAGAATTAATTTGGTAATAATTGATTATATGGTAAGTAATCCAGAATAAAATAGTAATAATTGCTGCTACTAATAACCAATATACCCAAAATTGTTCGGCATACTTAAGACCATTATCTTCTAAAACAACTACCATCAATTCTAGAATGAAACCAATGGTAATAAAAGCTGTATTAACCTGTTTAAAAATTTGCGTTTGTACTGCCATCAACATAGTGGCAATTCCCAATTCTATCCATCCCCATAATGGTAAAGATAAGGCTGGAAGAGGAACCATTGCTAAAATCAATATGCTATAAAGCAATGGGAAACTATTGCTTCTTGTAGATGGTTGCCAACTACGATAAGCAACACTTACCATTAGAGTAACAGACGATATTAAAGTATTAGTTGCTGCAGTGTAAACTAAAGATACATCAATCAATTGAATTAAACTTATTAGGGATAAAATATAAGCAAAACTATCAAAAACTTGAGCATAAATCAAGGCTAAATTAGACGTATTTTCAATCAATACATGGCGAATGAACCATAAAAGAAGTGTGATAATTACTCCTGAAAGTAGCCATAGAGAAGAAGATAAATCTAAAATATATAAATAGAAGAAGATTGTTATTAATCCTAAGCTAACAGTTATGATAACTGAGTATAGATGACGTAAATATTGAGTATTGACAATCATTAATATTGTGCCTACTATTAACCCTATTAATCTCGTTTCTGGAAAATAAATCGTCAGTGCTTGTGTCAAACAAATGCTAATAACACTTAACTCACTAGCTGATTTTCTTCGAGGTAGATACCAAGTAGCGATCGCACTCAATATTGTAGGAACAATTAACCAAGACAAACCCCAAAAAGGCAAATTAGAAGGAAGCTTAAACCAAAATAAACCATAGGATATTGTTGCCAAAAATAAGCCAAATACCCAAGAATCATTATTAAGTAATTTACTCAAAGATGGTTCTAAAAAATGGAGCAAAGATATTAATAGTTCCCCAATCATTAACCCCAACAAAATCAAAGACCACATATTGATAGAAAGTTTAGGAAAATAATAATTAATCCCAGAAGCTAAAGTTAATATAAAACTAATGTGGGTAATTAAAGCTAAGGGTTTCAGGAAAAAACATTGCTCCTTTTTTAGTTTGTGTCTTGTTTCATACCCTAACGTCAAGGTTGACAATGTTAAGTTAATCGTTCTAACTAGAGGATTTATTAAGCTAAGAGTTGTCAAAATAAACCCGAAAAGTAAAATAATTGCTCCACTAAAACGATATAATTTAACTTGATTATGATTAAGCCAAAAATGTCGTGTCAGTATAATTATAAACAGGTAAGGAAATAGTCCAATACTCGTCAATACAAAAGGGTAATTATTGGCACTACTTAAATCAATAATATTGCCCCAAATAGGTTGAAGAATAGGTAAACGAAAGAATAACCAATTAACTTGTAAACCTATTAAAAAAGTAATAATAAAATCTCGCCTTGAACCCGAATATTTTAAACGCCTTACTAACAAACTTATAGCCAAAAAGCTAATAGTTATCGCTTGCATCGGCATGACAAAAACCGATAATAACCACCCCAGACTTAATAAACCGGCTCCTATCCATTTCCAGGGGGTTTTTGGAGGCGATCGCCAGCCTATTAACCAACCACATAAACCCACAGCTAAACCCAATTGAAAAATGCTAACTTCGGTAATAAAAATAGCTCTAACCAAAAGAATTATTAACGCATAAATAACGATTCCACCACTCAAACTGAATGGTAAAAAATGTTTATTATTTTCGTTTTTCTGAGGAGAAATCAAGGTAATGATAGTAGTACCAATCACACCAATATAAGTAGCAATTATAGGAATTCCTGGAAGAGTCCATCCCCAGTGTAAATAAGTTAATCCTAAATGATTTAACAAAGACAAAGAATTACCAAAAGACTGACTCTTAGGCTTAAAAAACTTAATGGTTAACCCAGTTAAAGATAGACTTCCCACCAACATTCCAATTAACCCTAAAAAAGTATGCCAAAGAGGAAAACTATCCATAGCCCAAAAATTAATTGGAACTAATAATAAAGTAACAATACGTAACCCTTGAGTTGTTAAGCGTAAATTAGTTTGTTTTCCTGTCCACCAACTAGCAACACCAAACCCTAACGTATATAACCAAAGGATTGCATATTGCAAAACAGCCGATGATCTTTGCCACCAACTCGCAGCTATTACCCCCGAAGAAATAACCACCATAAAGACACCTAATAGCAGCAACCAAATAATACTTAGTTCTGCCATTAAAGATTGAGCAATTTGTGTGACTCTAGGTTTTCTTCGGCGTTTTTCACGAATCTTGGTAACTTTATTTGTAGGAACAGGTAAAGATAGGTTAGAAGTTTCAGCAACAGTAGTAGGAGGAGTGGTAACAGCAATAACAGGAATAGGAGAAACCAAATTTTTTCGAGCAATATCTTTAACCTGAGTATGGTCTAACAAACCTAATTTTAACCAACGATCTAAACCTTCTAATAACAAAGGTTCCGATGCTGAAATCTTAATAGTCAAACTAATATTTTTTTCTTCACCTAAAGCAATAATATTTTCTAAAAATTGTAATTGTTGAATCAAATTTTCTATTGTCAGAGTCGTGGTAAAATCAACTCGTAATAAGTCATGTCCAGCAACAACTTGACTAGGAATACCTTGTTCAGAAATTAACCCCAAGTCCAGCCAATATTGCCATCCTTCTAACAATTGAGGGATAGCAGTTTTTCTGCTGAGGTGAATAGAAATATATTGATCTCTTGATAATGACATGAGAAAGTCCTAATATATAGAGCCTTTATTTGTTAGTTTGACTAACCCCATCTAAGGTAATATTCATAGATGGTGGGCGTGTAGCGCATCCCCTCCCTTCAACAACAAAAATAGACCATGACATCTATCCGCGAACTCCATCAACAATTAGTCAGCAAAGAACGATCTGCTGTTGAGATTACCACAGAAGCGTTAGAAAGAATCAACGCAGTAGATGAAAAAGTTAAAAGTTTCTTACAAGTCACCGCCGATCACGCCCTAGAAACCGCTCAGAAAGTGGATCAAAAAATCGCTAATAACGAAGAAATCGGTCTTTTAGCCGGCATACCTATAGGTATCAAAGATAATCTCTGTACTACAGGTATTCAAACCACCTGTGGATCACAAATATTGGCTGATTTTGTCCCCCCCTACGAGTCTACCGTGACTCAAAAATTAAAAGATGCAGGTGCTGTCATGGTAGGCAAAACCAACCTCGACGAGTTTGCTATGGGAAGTTCCACCGAAAACTCTGGTTATCAAGTTACCGCCAACCCTTGGGATCTCTCCAGGGTTCCTGGAGGATCCTCCGGGGGCTCAGCCGCCGCCGTAGCCGCCTCAGAATGCGTCGTGGCTCTCGGTTCCGATACAGGGGGTTCGATCCGTCAACCAGCCTCATTATGCGGCGTGGTGGGGCTAAAACCCACTTATGGGCTGGTGTCTCGCTTTGGATTGGTGGCTTATGCCTCTTCCTTGGACCAAATTGGACCCTTTGCCCGTAACGTAGAAGATGCAGCCATTCTCTTAGGAGCGATCGCAGGTTACGATTCCAAAGATTCCACCAGTATTAATACCCCTATCCCTGACTATACCCAATACCTCAAACCCTCCTTAGAAGGGTTAACCGTGGGAGTGATCGAGGAAACCTTCGGGGAAGGATTAGATTCCGTCGTAGCTGAAACTGTCAAAAAAGCCATCGATCACCTGAAAACCTTGGGAGCAAAGGTGATCAATATTTCCTGTCCCCGTTTCCGTTATGGCCTTCCTGCTTACTATGTTATTGCTCCTTCGGAAGCCTCTTCTAATTTAGCCCGTTACGACGCAGTAAAATACGGCAGAAGAGAAAACGCAGACACCCTTATGGATATGTACACCAAAACTAGGGCAAAAGGGTTTGGAAACGAAGTTAAACGACGGATTATGATCGGCACCTATACTTTATCCGCAGGTTATTACGACGCATATTATCTGAAAGCACAAAAAGTTCGCACCTTAATTAAACAGGATTTTGACGCAGGGTTTGAGAAGGTAGATGTGTTAGTGTGTCCCACTTCCCCCACAACCGCCTTTAAAGCAGGGGAGAAGACATCCGATCCTTTGAGTATGTATTTGTCAGATTTAATGACTATTCCCGTTAATTTAGCAGGTTTACCAGGAATGAGTATTTCTTGTGGGTTCGATGAGCAAAATCTACCCATAGGCTTACAATTGATTGGTAATGTACTGGAGGAAGGAAAACTGTTTCAAGTCGCCTACGCTTACGAACAATCCACAGACTGGCATAATCAGTTACCTCCTTTATAGTAAGGATTTTGCTATCAGCTATCAGGGTTCAGCGTTCAGCTATCAGCTATCAGCTTAGAATTCATCCAAAACAGCTGACTGCTGAGGGCTAAATGCTATCAGCTATCGGCTTAGAATTCATCCAAAAAAGCTGACTGCTGACTGCTGAGGGCTAAATGCTAATCAAGAAATATCAGATTCAAGAGGTTGAGTATGATGGAAAAAGGATAAATCGATATAACGATGACCATCAGAAGTGTGATAAATAACATCCAAAAATTGATGATTCCAGAGAATATCTCGAAACCCATAAGAAGAACGAGCATACATAGTTTGGGCGATAGATTCATCAATACCAGATAAAGAAGTTAAAAGCATAGCCTTTTTTCTTTCTAAGGTTTCTAGACTTACTCCAAATAGAGGGCTATTTTCATCGATGGGGTGCATCAGTGTCCAAGTCATAGCTAAAGTAGGATTATGATCCCGAAGTAATTTCAACTCATAAACCTTCCGAAAAAAATCCCCTTCCTTACTCACTTCATCCCACATGAGATATAAACGCATCTTAGCTTCGAGAATATAATTTTTACGTTGATTGGAAACTCTCAGCATCAATGTAGGAACATTATCGTAAGGAAGAACTACAACAACATCAGAAAATAGAATCTTCGCATTAGATTGAGAAAAACGAGCAAATGCTAAACCTGTAATCAAAGCAATGCCTAAAATACTCACAAAGGCTTCTAAGGTAACAAGAATATTTGTATAAACAGTAGTAGGATACATATTCCCGTAACCAATGGTAGAAAAAGTATGAATACTGAAAAAGAATGCTTCACTAAAAGAACCTTTTACAGCGTTTTCTATGCCATCTATTCCTAATAGGTAAGCTAAAGCAAAACCTGCGTTGAGAAAAAAATAAAAGAAACCCATTAAGACAATAAAATATTTCCAAGGAATATTTAAAAGGAGATGATAAGGTTCTCGCCAGTGATGATACCAAGCACCTAAGTCTTCTAGATTAAATTTATGTTTGTTAAACTTAATCCAAAATTTCTTAGATACACGATTAGAAGGAGTGTTTTTACCAGAAAATTTTAGTTTATAAGAAGGTCGAGGGGGAAGCATTGAACAGTATTTAGTGATTGAAGAAGGAGTCAGAATACAGGAGTCAGGAGTCAGGAGAGAAATAGAATGGGTACTCAAACTCCAATCTGTTTCTGGCAACTATACTCCAACATTAAAGAAAATGGTAGCGCGACGAATGTTATTTTGACTACCTTGACTACTCAAAGTAAAAGAGCGAAGATTTCTTAATAAGGGTTTGATGCCGAATTCTATTACTCTGGTAATGGGTAATTTGTCGGTTAAAATTGGTTCGCTTTTTTGCCAGTTAGTGTAAAAGTAACCGTCGTTTTCTGGGGATAATCCTTCAATAACGTGCTGAAATTCTTCGGTATCGATTAGCTTTGGATAGTCGGGGGAAATAGCCTCGGAAATAGCTTCTATTGATGTAGAAAAGATTACATAATCGTCAACATTCCCGTGAGTTCCACTTACTTTTGCTTCTAATGTCGCTAAGTTCTGTTTATTAGGGTTGACTGTTGCTTTTAACTTTGTCCAAACCGTTACATCTGTGTCCAATAACGGTAATTTTCCTACCGTATAACCAGCACCCTCTGCCTGTTGATCAAACCCTTCTAACACCTCATCCATTTCCACATCGGGGCTTTTTTGAGCGATAAAAATCCAATCCGCTTCCCCTTCTTGGTTCTTAGGAATCAATCCCAAGCTAAATTCTCCTTTAACCCAAGGGAAAACGTCTTTTGATAAATTTACTCCCAAAGGTTCTTCTAAGTAGCCCACAGAGCGATTGAATAGCTGTTGCAAGGGACTATCCTGGTCTAACCCTGTCTCTATTTGTTGCCACAGTTGAGCTAAGTTAGTTCCCGTCGCCGTTAATATTGTGTTGTCAGGGAGATAGGAAAAAGCCCCAACCGGTTTCGATAAAACAGGAGTGCGATCGCTTTCCCCAGATACTCCAATTAGAGCAGTTTGGGCTACTAAACCTTCCTCTTTGACGGAAAAGGCAACAGTTAGGGTTTGAGTAATCTCAGGTAATTCTGGAATAGGTAGATTGCCTAACCAAGCAGACAAAGCAGGAAAATTAGTGTAAATAATACCAATTCTTGGATCAATAATAGTGTCTAATGCTTTTTGATATCCTGGGGCATTTTGTAGGTTTAAATCCGGAACTTGAACGTTATTAATACTCTCTTTTAATACTTGGATATCGTTAGCAAAAAGAACAATATTCCCCACAACTGCTGTGGCAGAAAGAGGGGTATTTTTCTTAAGATTAGGGTTTTGTTGGGCAATGAGATTAATTCCCTTGTAGGATTCAAATACTAAATCAGAAGTTCCTGCGATCGCATCGGTGGAATAGGAAGTTTGTAAGAACTCTTTAGCAAGTTCTTGGTTTTTAGTAGAAGCAACCAATAAATAGCCGGGTTTAATCCCGTTATTAGGATTATGATCGTAATCAAGAGAAGTAACAGCTAGACTAATTTCTTCCCCTAACCAGGGTTGAATTTGAGTTTGATAGTCGAGTCCCGTTTTAGCTAATAAAGTTTTTTCAATAGTAAGAATTTCTTCATGCGATCGCCGTCTTTTCTCGGGGGACGCGATCCAACGTCCCAAAGCATCCAAGCGATCGGGGTTAGTCAACAAAGAAACCATTACCGGCGCTTGTTTGGGGAGGAAAATAGCTGCGATCGGTTCTTTAACCACCCCTCCTGCCAACAGAGGCAAAGGACTAGGTTGTAATATCCAGTAGATGGTAGTTGCAGCCAGGGAGAGGAGAAGAATAACACCGAAGATGAGAGTAACAAAAAAAGGACGAAACTTCACTATTACCTATCCACAATAAGGAATCACCAATGTTTATTTTAACCTTAATGGCAGTTTACTTATGCATGGATTATGAACTTTGTAGCTTTGAGGCAGGAGGCAGGAGGCAGGAGTCAGGAGTCAGGAGTCAGGAGTCAGGAGGCAGGAGGCAGGAGGCAGGAGGCAGGAGGCAGGAGGCAGGAGGCAGGAG
>NZ_JARVCN010000044.1:0-40506 GCF_038442745.1 Crocosphaera sp. Alani8 | reverse complement strand
ATCTTTGTCCCCTAACTTTCGGCGAGTCCCCCCAGACTTTTTGAGAAGCTTCAGTTTTATTTCTTGGTTGTTGATTAGTTCGTTCTCGAATACCTGTTAAATCTTCAATGGATACAAAGGATTGAGTTTGTTTAGCCTCGTCAATAATAGCTTTACTAATATTATGATTAATCCATGCCTGATATCTTCTTTCTCGTCCCGATAACCGTTTCAAAATCTGACGACATCTACGCCGTGTTGATCTTGTGCCTTGGGATGCTGCTTGGTGCGCGTTCCCTTGCGCCGTGCGACGGCGCGGGGTCGCATCCGCTTTTTTCTGCAAAGAAGCTCTGATAAGATTAAATTTATCTCGTTTTTCTTGAATTTCTTTTCCTGACCATGATTTATTCGTGGAGGTAACTGCTATGTCTCGTCTCCCAAAATCTACCCCAATAACGTTATCAGCTTTAATAGGTTTTGGAGCATCAGATTTTAGTTGAATATGCACATACCAATCACCATCTTTGTGCTGACAGACTTGTGCTGATGTTAGGTTTTGTCCTGATAGTTTTCCTATATGGTAATTACTTACTCTCATAGGAATTTTAGCTCGTTTCCCAGTTGTACTAATACTAGCTAAATAACCAGTCTCAATAAACCGAAAAGTACGAGTATCACAGTCAAAGCTCGTAGGTTTAAATTTTTTAACACCTCGGCTTCGCTCGGTGTTAAAGCTGAGCGTAGTCGAAGCTTTAACTTTTCTACCTTTCTGCTTAGCCGTTAAACGATTAGCTCCTACCCTTGCACAAGCTCTAACAACATGATTAGCTGTCAAACCAAAACGTTCTTTAACATCTTGATAACATACAGCTTGGATTGAGTTTCTATTGGTCAAATTACGTTTAACAGTTTTGTTAATGTAGTTACAAGCATCTGCGAACGCCTGAGCAGTATCATCTAATAATTGATTGTGTTCAGGGTTAGGTTGAAGCTTGATAACTAAGGTTAAGACTTGTTTCATTGACCTTAAAAACTCACTAGATGAGTTTACCATAAAAATAGATAAACCGATAAACTTTGAAATGCCTATATTTCTTTTCTTATTTTGTTAATTTTTTACCTTTCTTTTTCTTGATTGAGGAATAGGGATAAATAGAAAAATCCTACTATTTTCAATCCGCTAAAAATAGTAGGAATATGCATTAGAAAAACATTAGTCTGTTACAGTGGCCGCAAAATAACATTTAAAAATTAATCATTGTCTAACTGAGATAATTCAAATTTAACACTAGATAAATAAGCAGCATCATTGAGTATTTCAGCAGATAAAAGGCCTGCTTGAATAGCGGCTTCAACCAAAGATTCAGCGTCAACTTTACCAGATTTTACAGCTAAACTAAAACGTACATAACCTGGAATTCCTTGTTCACGAAATGTTCCACCTCTACCATGACTTACTAAATTAACAGGGGATACATAAGCAATTCGATTTTGTTCCATAGTGGACATAACTGCTACTGTTTCATTGGCATTAACCGGAGCGAAAAACCCACCTAATAAGAGAGAAGATAAACCAGTAATAATTAAGCCTTTCATGATTAAGAACTC
This sequence comes from Crocosphaera sp. Alani8, assembly GCF_038442745.1. Taxonomy (NCBI): domain Bacteria; kingdom Bacillati; phylum Cyanobacteriota; class Cyanophyceae; order Chroococcales; family Aphanothecaceae; genus Crocosphaera; species Crocosphaera sp. Alani8. Next base: position 38,919 of record NZ_JARVCN010000044.1, on the reverse strand, counting down.
CATTGCTTTGTTTCGTTATTGTTAGTATGGGAGCCTTACCTGAAAAGCAAATGATTAAATTCTGAGTTAAAAATAAGAGTTAATGGCCTTATCTGAGAATCTTTTAAGATAAAGCAGATCGTTAGAAATTATCGAAACTGTCAACCTATGGGAAAAGAAGCATTAATCGAACTTAGAGGAGTTTCCAAAGCCTTTGGCGGCTATACCATCTTAGATGAAATTGACCTAACCATCTACCGAGGGGAAGCCTTAGTTATCATTGGTCCGTCAGGGACAGGAAAATCCACAATTCTGCGCCTAGTCGCCGGATTATTACCCCTGGATGCAGGAGAAGTTTACATCAAAGGAAAACGGAGAAAAGGGATCATCGAAGATGGTCATCAACCCATGCGTATCGCCCTAGTTTTCCAACAAGCAGCCCTATTTGACTCCCTTACCGTGGACGAAAACGTAGGGTTTTTTCTCTACGAGCATTCTAAACTCCCCCACACTCGCATTCGGGAATTAGTAGAAAATAAACTAGCTATGGTGGGTTTGCAGGGAATGAGCGATCGCTACCCCTCCCAACTTTCAGGGGGGATGAGAAAACGAGTTAGTTTTGCTCGCGCCCTCATTGCTAACCCAGAAGATCCCCTAGATGACCCCGAAATCGTCCTCTACGACGAACCAACCGCCGGACTAGACCCCATCTCATCTACGGTGATAGAAGACCTTGTAAGACGTTTACAGAAGGCCCCAGGGGGTTGCGATACTTACGTTATGGTATCCCACCAAGACAGTACCATTCGACGCACGGCCGATCGGGTGATCTTTTTGTACGGGGGCAAAATTCAATGGGAAGGAAAAGTCCACGAAATCGACGAAACAGCTAACCCCATTGTCAGACAGTTCTTTAGTGCGAGCGTTAAAGGTCCCATTCGAGTCATTGATTAATCATAATTATCCCTCCCAACTGAATTTGATTAAGTTATGGTAAGAGGGGAATACAGAAAATCTTCATCTAGAAGAAGTGTGAGGCAAAACTATGTTACGGATGCGAACCCTTCAAGAAGGCTCAGTCGGGCTATTTGCACTCTTTGGTTTAATTATTTTTGGGGGTTTAGTGGTTTGGTTACGGGGAGGAATTCTCGGCCAAAAAACCTATCAATTTTTTGCAGAATTCCAAAATGTTAACGGCCTACAAATAGGGGCCCCCGTCCGTTATCGGGGGGTAGCTGTGGGGAAAATTTTGGGGCTACAACCCAGTAGTAATGGGGTAACCGTGGCCCTAGAAATTTCTTCCACCGAATTACAAATTCCCAAAGATTCAACAGTCCAGATTAACCGTTCTGGTTTAATTGGAGAAGCTTCTGTGGATATTACCCCATCCCAAGAATTGTCCGAAGAGGCCTTAGCGATCAATCCCACCAGTCAAGACTGTGCTGATTCCGGGCAAATTCTCTGTAACAACGATAAAGTTAGAGGGGAAACAGGATCGCAGTTAGTGGAAGCGTTGACCCGTTTGAGCAACGCTTATAGCGATCCCGAGTTTGTGGGTAATATCAACGCAGCCGCCAGAAACACCGCCAAAGCATCCGAAGAGATCGCCCAGTTATCCAAGGCTGCACAGAGGGAAATTGGTGGAGTGAGCGATCTTATCGGTAGTGCAGAGCAAACCGCTAGGGATGCGTCACAATTGATGGTCAATGTAAATACAGTGGTTGGAGAAAACCGCGCCAATATCAATCGAACTTTTAGCAGCGCAGCCAATTTAATTAGTAATCTGGATGGGTTGGTTTCCGAAAATAGGGGTAATATTGTCAATACCCTCAGTAGCATTGAAAAGACTAGCGATCAGGTGCGTTTATTGGCATTGAATTTTAATACAACCGTCGATCGAGTTAACCAAGGGATCGATGAAATTGATATGAGACAACTGGCCAATGATCTCGAACTTTTGATGACCAATGCAGCCCAAACCGCAGAAAACTTACAAAATTTATCTCAATCTCTTAACGATCCAGAAGTATTATTAACAATTCAAAAAACCTTAGATTCTGCTCGTGTCACCTTTGAAAATACCCAAAAAATCACATCTGATGTAGAAGAGTTAACAGGAGATCCCAGTTTTAGAAATAATATTCGTAAGCTAATCGATGGACTTGGTAATTTAGTAGCTCATACAGAACAATTAGAACAACAGGTTTATATCGGACAACTGGTGGAATCTTTCTCTGCTCAGGTTGAATATAGCTTATTGCCACAACAAAATTTAAAATCTTTTTCCCCCGCACAAAAAACCCCTACTAGGTTGCCAAACAAACCTCTAACTATTCAAAAACCTACACCCAAAATACAAACAAATGTGATTCCAACCCCAGTTAACAGTAGTGAAAGGAGATAACAGTTATCAGTTACCATTTAGCAGTATTCAGATGAAAACTATTGTGGTAGCACTTGAGTATGGAATTTCGCCTTTCTGGGACTGTGAAAATGCAACGTTTATTGAACCCGAAGAGCTAGAGATCTCTGATGAGTTAAAGTTGATGCTCACCAGATGGACTGAGATTTATGACTCGATTCTTAACATGAGCGACCCAAAATCTTCGGGATTTTCTACATCTGAAGAAAGAGAAGCATTTAGAAGAAAAGGACTGTGTATATTTCAACAAATTAAAGAAGAACTTGGTCATGGGTACATATTTGAATATGTGGATATGATCTAAGGTAAGGCGATCGCTGGCCTCAAACTAACTTTGTGATCTACTGAATTTTTTATAACACCGAACTCAAATTTGTAGTTTTGTGTATTAATTTTTGGGTAATATGTGAAGTTATACATCGCAACACCTCTACTGGTTCAATTTTGGGTTTAAATAAGAACATTACATTTATACTTAGGTGGATTTACTGGGCCAGCTACAGTGTTAATTAAAAGTTTCCTAACTACAGACGAATTTTTGGCGATGTTAAGTTGATGTTAACAATTGACAACTATACATCCAAAACACCATTTATCTTCATTATTAGGTGATTTTCAGAAAATGAATAGTAACAAGAACACTTTAAATGGCAGTGCATCGTGGCGTGCAATTTTACAAACGATTCAAGCTATTATTCCCACCCAAGAATTAGGAGTGGACTTAGCCAAAACCTTTGAAATCAGAGAGTGTAAATTCGGAGATGAAATTACAACGTTTCCTGAGACGACTGAACATAATGGGCAAAATTTGTACATTATCTGTCGAGGTCAAGTTAGGTTAGTCGGTTTTCAGGTAGCTAAAAAAAGAGATGTCTCCATTGACTTACTAAAGGAAGGAGACATTTTTGGGGGAGATGAGTTAGAAAAGAAAACAAGTTTGCCCTATAGTGCGATCGCTGTTGGTTCCGTACCTGTGCAAGTGGGTAAAATTTCTCTTGCTCAATTACAACCCTATTTAGAACAGTTACCAGAATTAGAAAGTCACTGGTCTACCATTGCGCAACAAAGACAAACGTTGATTTTTTTCAAGTTATTTGGGGACTTGGGAAAACTATCGAGTCAACAACTAAAACAACTGTCACCCTATATCCAAGAAAAACGAATTCCCAAGGGAAAGGGTTTGAGTTCGTTAATCACAAAAGAACCCAGTCGCTTTTGGTTGCGTCGAGGAGTGATTGAAAATTCTTCTCTAGAAATCGGTGCTTCTTTCGGCTATCCAGAGGAAATTCCTACTAACTGGATTTCTCAAACAGACCTCGAAGTCTATCAAATTCTCAAACAAGACTGGAATGAAGCTAGAGCGATCGCTCATAACTTACCCTTTTCTCCCAATGCTTCCCCCAATATTCCCAGCCAAACCCCACTGATTCCAGCCAAACAAAATGGTCATTCCATTCCGATCATACCTAATTCCTTTGCTCCTCAATCACTGGCCATACCTGTCTTCCCTGACTCAGAATCATCGACGGTGGAATTTCCCAAACCCCTAAAAAAACCCAGACAATTATGGCAAAATTATCCCTTCATTGAACAACAAAGCTCAGCAGACTGCGGTGCAACCTGTTTAGCCATGATTAGTCAATATTGGGGAAAAAGAGTCAGTCTCAACTTTTTGCGAGATTTAGCAAAAGTGGGGCGATCGGGGGCTTCTTTACAAAATTTGGCTAAAGCTGCCGAAAATTTGGGTTATCAAGCTCGACCAGTACGGGCCAGTTTAAACCGTTTAATAGAAGAGAAAAATCCTTGGATCGCTCATTGGCGAGGAGATCATTATGTGGTTGTATATCGGGTTAAAGGGGATTGTTTACTTATTGCCGATCCCGCTCAGGGTAAGCGTTTAATACCTCGTCAAGAATTTATTACCGGGTGGACAGGATACGGTTTATTGCTCAACCCCACAGAAGGTTTAAACGAAGTTCCCACGGAAAAACGGTCTTTAGGGAGATTTTTGAGGTTACTTTTACCCTATCGAACCTTGGGAATACAAGTTATTCTCGCTTCTTTACTGATTCAGCTATTTGGATTAGTAACACCCCTGTTTACCCAAATTATCCTCGATAAAGTGGTAGTGAACAAAAGTGTAAGCACCTTAAATGCTTTTGCTTTAGGGGTTCTACTATTCGGAGTTTGGAGTGTTTTGTTATCTGGAGTTAGACAGTATCTACTCAGCTATCTGTCTAACCGTCTGGATCTAACTATGATTGGGGGTTTCATTAATCATGCATTATTGCTTCCCCTGAAATTTTTTGAATCCCGTCATGTGGGAGACATTATCACACGGGTGAACGAAAATCAGAAAATCCAGCGATTTTTGCTCAATCAAGTGGTGTTAGCTTGGTTAGATTTTTTGATGGGTTTTGTCTATTTGGCGTTGATGTTGTATTACAACTGGCAACTTACCTTGTTGATTGTTGCTTTGATTCCACCGATCATGTTACTAACCTTGGCGGCAACCCCTTTATTACGAAAAGTCTCTAGGGATGTTTTTAATCGTTCTGCAGAACAAAACTCCGCTTTAGTGGAAACCATTACAGGGGTAGCAACGGTTAAGGCAACTGCAACAGAACGAGAATTACGCTGGCGTTGGGAAGATCGTCTCACCAATTATCTCAACGCCCGTTTTCGTAGTCAAAAATTGGGTATTAATCTACAAGCAGCTAGCGGTTTAATTAACTCTGTAGGGACTACAGCTTTGTTATGGTACGGAGCAACGTTGGTGATTCAGGATCAACTGACTATTGGTCAATTTGTCGCTTTTAATATGATGATTGGCAAAGTAATTGCCCCAGTTCTCTCTTTGGCCAATCTTTGGGACGAACTGCAAGAGGTGTTAATTTCTGTGGAACGACTGAATGATATTTTTGATAGTCAACTCGAAGAAACACCCAGTCAGCACAAGTTGCAGTTACCACCTTTGCAGGGACATATCAAATTTGACAATGTGACCTTTTGTTATAACCCTGACGAGGAACGCAACACCTTGCAAAATATTTCCTTTGAGGTGCCATCGGGGGACACAGTAGCTATTGTCGGACGCAGTGGTTCAGGAAAAACGACCTTAGTAAAACTACTGCAAGGACTTTATATCCCAGACTCAGGAAGCATTTGTGTGGATGAACACGATCTTAACCATATTTCTCCCCAATCTTTACGCAGTCAACTGGGTGTAGTTCCTCAAGAGTGTTTCTTATTTTCTGGGACAATTTTTGAGAATATTACCTTACACCGTCCCGAATTTACCCTAGAACAAGTGGTGAAGGCTGCTCAACTAGCAGAAGCTCATGCTTTCATTCAGAGTATGCCCCTGGGATATAACACCAAGGTGGGAGAAAGAGGAATGAATCTATCCGGAGGACAAAGACAGCGCATCGCCATCGCCCGTGCTTTATTAGGCAAGCCACCCATTCTTATTCTAGATGAGGCTACCAGTTCCTTAGATACGGAGTCTGAACGGAGATTTCAAGAAAATCTTAGCCGTCTGTGTCGCAACCGTACCACTTTTATTATTGCCCATCGTCTTTCGACAGTACGCAACGCTGATTGCATTCTTGTACTGGATAAGGGCATTTTGGTGGAACAGGGAACCCATGAACAGTTAATAGCAATGAAAGGTATTTACGCTCATTTAGCTGAACAACAACTCAATTGTTGATTTTTCTGACTTTTTTCTCCTCACATCTTGCACCTGTTTTATGAAGTGCGGGGTGTGGGGGTTAGGAGTTAGCTTACAGCTATGTTGACAAATACGGAACTTTGCCAGTTATTAAAGTACATTTCACACCTGCCTCCTGCCTTCTGCCTCCTGCCTCAAGCCTTATAGCAGTTTTCAATTGGGTGTATCAAAATCTCGGTTTAGTGAGGGTGGGGAGTGTACTTCGACTTCGCTCAGTAACAGGGAGGGGTGGGAAGTGTGGGGACTATTTTTCTTTGAGTTTGTAATCTATGCATAAGAAAATTGCTATAGCTCACTAAGTCGAAAACTGCTGTACTTACACAGTGAGCTTTATTTATGTCGGACTACTTATTATCGTAATCGAGCAAAAATTTGACAAAAATTAATAACCCTATAGCGTTATTTAATCTTAAAATTAAACTGATAGTTTGAATCACAGAAACATTAATCAAATATTAAGTTGATAGATAACTCTTGTAAGGCCGTCAAACAAAATTTTAAGCAATTAATTCATAAAATTAGTTGAAAGATATATTAATAGATGACCATGGAGTTTTCTATCGCATTCTCATGAGAAAAGCCAATGAAAAAAACTGCAATAATTTCTGAAACATTACGAACTTTAATAACACCATTAGTCGCGGTTGGCTCGATAATAAACTGTTTACCGAGTTATGCTTCTACTTTTACGAGTACGTCTCAAATCGACTTAGCTATCTATAACTTTAATCAATTTCCTCTAGGGGTGGGGGTTATTAACGACGTTGAAGCGATCGCCGTTGCTGAGGAAGGATTTGCCGAAAATCAAATCGATAGAGAGACAATTTTTTTCGCTGAAGACACCACGGTTTTTGCCGAGGGTAGCTGGGAAACCATTAGCTTTGGTACCGGTCCGCAATACTTTGTAGAAACCAATCTATCCTCAATTTTCCTAGGGACATTTCCTATTACTGCGGGGAATTTCTTTGAATTTAGAACAGAAGGTTCTCTTTATTTAGAAAATTTTGTGGACACTTGGCCAGTGGGTAATTCAAGCAGTTTTGGTGGTATGTCTTTATATGTTTTTGATCGCTTGAGTGGGAATAGTTGGCCTGTGGTTGACATGATCAGTATTGTCAACACAAATCCAGATCCTCGATTCAATCGGGATTTTTTCCGCACTGAAATGGGTTCTAATTTTAATTTAATGGACTATCAAGAAGAAATCATACTTGAACAGGGTGATCAAGAAAGCACTCGTGTTGAGTTTACAGGAGTGTTCCAACAATTCTTTGAAGAAGAAACAGAATTAAACCTAGTAGCAGTGGTTGAATCTTGTACCGCTGGTGCTAATGAGATAGGGGTTTGTCGAAAAATTCCGGAACCCTCCAACCGATTAGCTTTGCTCCTCTTGCTGTGCTGCGGGGGTATGGGTGCTTATTTCTCCAGAATTATGAAACAAATAATTCAATTCATTAAATAGCCATTCGTCGAACATTTTTTCAATAATTTGTTGATAAATTTCCTCGTTTAATTGGGCTTTAATAAATTTTTCCACCATGATAATATGATAGCCTTGTTCTGTTTTGAATGGAGGAATAACTTCTCCTGGGTTAGCGGCAAATATCATTGGTGAGAGTTCTGACGAAATTTTAAACCGGTAAATCGTTCCCTCATAACCACACTGTAATCGCCGTTTTTCATCAACATCATAAAGATGTGCTGCCTGATAGAAGCTCATCTCTTCTTCTTCTATTTGGTAAAAAATTTCTGAAGCCAATTTTTCGTAAGGCACAATAATTTGATAAAGCAGAACTTGACCAAAATTAAACAAATTCTGCTGGAACGTTTTTTTGACTTCTTGATCAAAGAGATTTTTACTTAGTTTGTGCCGTAATAAATCGTCTCTAATCCCTGATTCCCAGTCATCGGGGGTAATCAGTTGATTATTTAACCAAGCTAGAGTATCAACGGCTTTTTCCAGTCGTTTTTCACGACGTATTTTATCTGCCTCTGTTTGAATTTCGTGATCTGTAACCGTTAGGTTTCTTTGCTCAGAAGCTCGCTGAATTATTCTTTGTTGAAGGATTTTGTGACAAGTTTCTTTAAATTGTAAATTTTTTTTTAGATGATCAATAATCTCTTCAACTTCAATTGAGGTGATCAAATTGTTAGTCATGTCATATTAGATAATATTTCCATCAGCTAATTGTCTAAAAGTAATTGTTCAAAGAACTGATTGGCATAAAATTGATAAAGTAAAAGATAGGGAAGGTTATGGACTAGGGACTACAAGCTACTGCTTAAAAAGCTGATAGTCTCCCTATACCCATTATCCTTCGCCTTCTGAAGATAAAGAACATCCTCTCATGAATAGATCGATGAAAAAGTGCTAGGGTTGTTAAGCGCAATGCAAGGATGCTCTCGTTGAACGGGGTGGTTAGTATCTCATTTAAAATGAGAATACTCCTCTCTCTGAGAATACTCCTGCCTCTATCTCAATGTTGATGTTCCTGCCAAGGGCTACGGCTATAGCAGTACCAAACGCCGCCCCCGCTTCACCGGATAACTCCCCAATCATAGATGATTGACTAGAACGGAACTGTACATCAAAGAAGCCAGAAGCCGGATTACTGAAAGAAGAATTAGTAAAACGAAAACTACCCCTAATTTCTTCCTTGGTGAGGATTGTCTCCTCGTGAAAATCTAAGTCTTTTATTCTTAATTGACTCATCAAATTACTCCTTGAAACTTAGTACATAGGATTCAAAAAAATTAGAGTGCTATTGCAACTGTGTAGGTATTTGTCCAAGTCCAAGCTATCTTACTTCCTTTTGCTTCGGCGAAAGAAAAAGCCTCGAAATTGATAAAACCACCTTGAACCGTTGGCTCGGGTTTTGTAACATTTCCTAAATGTTCTAGATCGGTAATTTTCATCTTTGTCTCCTTCAAACGTGACATAAACTATAAACATATACAATTAACCAAAGGAAAACTGGATTAGGCTAAATTTTCCAGAAGAAATACGAGAAGTTCCCACAGCAGTTGATAAATACTCTTGTTGAATATCAGCAGAAGAACCAACTCCTCCTAATGTTAAGTAATCAACATTATTCATATTGAAGGAAAAGCCAACGCCTGTATTAAAAGCACTATCTAGTAGGGTTGAAGTCAAGTCCGAGGTAAGCATTAGACGCTCAAAAAATGCTCCGTGGATACCTTCGACTTCGGAAATAGGATTAATATGTTCTAAATCGGTAATAATCATTGCTCTAATCTCTTTAAACAAAATTGGTCAATAAAAGCTGTCTCTCTAACAATAAAGGCAAAAAAATATTTAATTAGTCTGCCGTTTTACTGGTTAGTTGGATAACTTTATCTTCAATTATCAAGATACATATAAAAAAGAAAAGAGTGTTGCCACAATGGCAATAATTATTCCTCATGGCAACACTGAAATAGTTTAATATTTTGAAAATTTTGAGAGTTCCTTAATTCTTTTAATTACTCAGAGAGCGAAACAATAGATGAAGAGGAACTGGAGACAAAACCTTCTGCAACTTGTTCCGTGCTTTGACTAAAATCTAAGAGCATTGTCATAGCAGAACGAATACCACTGGCTGTGGAACCATAGGAAACTTCAGAATAGGCAACTTGCTTACCATCCAAAAACTTTTCTTGTGGAAATATCTGAAGAGGAATGGAACTATTAAAACCGCCAAAAATTACGATTCTTGGCTTAAATTGTTCCTCATACTCTAAATTGTCAATAATCATGGTCATCTCCTTTTTACTAGAAACTAAAACAACCAAAGATCCTCCAGAGATTTTATTCATCATAAAAAGAATCTCCAGAGGTCTTTGGAATAAATTTTGAAAAACTAGGGATATTATAAGATAACTAATTTTAGATATTAAAAGCTAAAAAAGCTTGTTTTTCATCTAAGTAATATCCCTAAAATCAGACTTCTAAAAGTTTTAGAAATCTCTCTTTGAATTATACTTCTCCAGCAGCAGCGGATTGAGCAACGGAGGAAGAGGTTTTGGCTCCGATGTCTGCGGTGGTGTCAGTATCAGTGAAAGTCCAGGTTTGAGAGAAACCACGACCAAAAGCATCACTAAAAGCATCACTAAAAGCTGTGGCTGAAGGAGGGGCAAAATTAATTGGTAAAAATCCACCTTGGACTTCATTAGCTTCAACAGTTTCGAGATAGATCATATCAGAGATTTTCATGAGTTTTTTCCTCGTTAATTTGCTTGAAGATTAAATTGTGGAAGACTTGTTTTTCTTCCTATATTTAAGATAAACAATTTATCAAAGTGTTTGTTGCCAATTTGGCAGTTAATCTAATTTATTTTTGACACATATATAAACAAGTAAAGTATTCATAGAACATTATTTTGAAACAGCAAAAGATAAAGGCTTGTCAATAAAGTTAGCAAACCTTTATTTTTTACGTTGAGTATTTTTAAAATCAAATACTCAATTATTTGTAGTCATTTTAGAGTGAATCTTATCTGCCGATCATTTGCTCACACCCTAAATTACCTAAAATCTTTGATTCTGACTTATCTAAAGATTCTACATAACTTATCTTCCTCATTTGTGTGGAGTTTTGACCTCTTGCTACAGAACTTTTTGAAGATAGTTGATTTGTCTTCTGTTGTTCACTATTTTCTTTTTTCAATCGGTTATCTTTGAGTAAACGATTATAGGTACGATAAGGAATATAATGTAGGGGATTATAACCAGCCGTTTGTAAAATTAAGACACAAGCCCAGGAATACTTACCTGCTACAATGGCACCAACAATTTCTTCAAACTGCTGCTCGGTCATGCTTTTAGTTAGCTGATTTTTCTGGTTATAAAGGGATTGAGACATGATAAAAAATTCTCTTAAACTTTTGTAACTGGGTGGACAACAAAATAAATAAGTTAATGTTGGGAACTATTAAATTAATCTACCATCGGCTCAAACCACAAACTTGAGTGGTTTTAATTGAACGATGTCTAATTAAAGCAAAGCAACTCGATCTACCTGTCCCACTTTTCCTACTGTGAGTTTGGTGGCGCAGAGTTCTACAAATTCCCTAATTTGAAACTTGGGTTTTCTGTACTCTGCGTGTTGAAAAAATAGTGATAGATTCCATCGAGAACTGCTTTTAAAGATTGAGTCCATCTTTTTGCATTTTTTTGATGGGATCGAGTAAAACATCAATAATGCGACGGCGACGAACGATGATATCTGCTGTTACCGTTTGTCCCGGTTTAAAGGCGATCACTTCTTGATTTTTTAGGATATGATCTTGTTCTAGTTCAATCTCCACACGATAGATTTCACCTAATTTTTCGTCTGATTCAGCATCAGCAGAAATTGCGGTAACTTGACCGGTAATAACCCCATAATCCTGATATGGGTAGGCATCTAGCTTAACTTGTGCGTCCATTCCTAGTTTGACAAAACCTGCTTCCTCGTCCGGTAGAACTGCAGACACCACTAGCGGTACATTATGGGGAGCAATCTCGACAACGGTTTCTCCTGCTTCGACAACTTCACCAATGTTTTTGAGATCGAGAGATAAAACAGTACCACTGATGGGGGCTTTGAGATAACTGTGTTGAAGTTTACTTTGGGCAACAATTAGTAAATTTCTACTTTCTGCTATTTTCCCTTTTAGTTGGGTCATTTCTACATCCAGTTGCTGAATTCTCTGGATGGCTTCTAATTGCTTCCGTTGAGCTTGAGCTTTTTTCTGAGTTAATTCAGCTTGGGACTTTTCAACGGTTGTTTGAGCAACAAATAGTTCTCCTTGATTTTCAGTGATTCGAGATTGAAGATCCCGCAATGCTTGATCTGCTTGAAACATTTGTTCGTTTGCCTGAGTAACTTCTTGTAGTCGACTACTGGTTAAACGTTGTTCTGTATTTCTCAAAGCTTGTTCAGCTTCGTAGATATATTCTCGGGAAATAGCTCCTTCTTCTTCTAGAGGTTTCAGTCGGTTGATCCGTTCTTGTTGGGCAGTTTTCTCAGCTTGCAATTGATTGAGTCGCCGTTGAGCAATGGTATCTAGGGGTTGTAACTGTTTTTGTCGTAACTGATAGGCGGCAGCTTCTGTTCGTTGTTGAGCCAATAATTGACGAACTGTGGTGATCTTTTCTCGAGTATGAGCGATCGCCGCTTGCTGGGCTTCTAGTTCGGCTGATGCAATGGCTGCATCGGTTTTAGCTTCTAGTTGAATTCTTTGTTGCAAGGTCTGTTTTTGACCTAATTCGGTCTTATAAACTCGAATCATCTCTTGATAGCGATTAATCTCTTTTTGCACTAATTCGGTATCGAGTTCCACTAATAATTGCCCTGCTTTGACCTCTTGTCCTTCTTCTACGGCAATATCGATGACTTTGCCCAGTTCAACTGGCTGAATTTTAAAGGTTTCTCCCTCTGGTACCAATTTTCCTTGGGCTGTACCCACTTCTTCTAAGGTTCCTAACCACGCCCAGGCTCCGAAGGCAATACAGAACACCATTCCCCCCATAATAAACTTTTGGGGTAGGCTGGCAGGAGGTTGATCTAACAGGTTTTGTACGGAGGAAGACCAGTTTTGGGTGTCTTCTGTAAATTGAGGTGATTGGAATACGGGGGCTGATTTATAAGGGGTTTGGGGCAGTTCCAGGGTGCTGCTAACTCCCCCATAAATTTTGTTGGTATTTTCAGGGTTAGTAAAATTTTTCTGGTCTTTATGGTTAACGGATAGAGGGTTTTTTTGTTTATCTGAACCCTCAAATAATAATTTTTCTGTTGAATTTGAGTAGGTTGACATAGCTAATCCATTATGAATTTGATCGACATTTTTTCAAAAAAATCTAGTAAGATTGATTGAAATAAACGTTCATTATTCAATGACGTTTTTTTATTATTGACGCTTACGCCACATGGAAAAAATAGGGAACAACTCTAGCAAAAAGCTTGAAGAAATTTTTGAAGTGATTAGAATAAAACTAAGGGTTTTGTTCTCTAAAAAGAATATCTTATGTAATTTTAATTGTCAAGTTTAAGAAAATATAAATATATTTTTATTTACTATTTTTTACTTTTTAACAAGAAAAAATGTATAAGTTTTTATGCTATTTTAAATCAGAATATAAAAAAATATCATACAAGTTATTCCTGATTATCATAAGTGTAAATTTTATACATTTTCGTAACTGTGATATCTACAATCAGTGAGGTATAAACTATCCATATTGCATTAAAAATCATTAATAAAACTTGACAAAGATTAAAGGATACATATTTTTTATCAGCTTTAAAATCATATATTTCTCAATGATTTGGTAATTAGTTCGACTTCACGAAAATAAAAATTTCTTGACAAAAATATAATAACTTTATGTCTCACTTGTGTTATTGTGGTTTTATTCGTTGAGAATAACGGATATTTTTGGTTTGCCCTAATCCCCTAACCTGCTCAATGTAATCCTCATTTATAAATGTTTTGAGCAAGCAATAGTAGCCAATTTATATATCCACTTATATTATAAGGTTGCTATTATTGATAGCTGTTTTAAAGACCATTTACTAAGTAAATCTTAATGTGATACCTAAAGTTAGGGAAGCTTTTAGGAACTTACTCTTATCAGAAAAAAGCTTCTTGAATCTTCATAAAACTAACTTAAACTACTTCGTATCTTTTGTAGAAGTAGACTATCCAATTTGAGATTACATTAAGAACTTAATTGCACCATCGCTTAAATATTAAGATAGGTTACAATGATTAAAAATAAAGTTAATTCAATATCTAATAATCCTGATATCACAACCTTTAACTATCAAAGATTAAATCCACAATTACGAGATCGCATTCAGGAATTAACTGTTGATATTAAAAATAGATTACGTCGGTGCGCTCAGGATATCTATATTATTGGTTATAATTTATGCCAAATCAAACAACAATTAAAACATGGAGAGTTTAGGATTTGGTTAAAGACAGAATTTGATTGGAGTGTTTCTGCTGCCAATAAGTTTATGCACGTTAGTCAAAGATTCTGTCTAGATGATTTAGAAGAGGTAGAAATTTCTCCTTCTGCTCTCTATGTATTAGCTGCTCCTTCGACTCCCCAAGAAGTTCGGAATCAGGCTTTAATAAAAGCAAAGCAAGGTCAAACAATTACATTTTCTTTTGCTAAACAACTCCTCAAAGACAACCAAAACAAGCCGCCAGAACTGACAAATGACGACGAAATTAACCACAATACTGCAACAACAGCTAATCTATCTCTATTTTATCAATCGGATTTCTTAGACTTTATAAGTGTTAAAAAAGATAAAATATGCCCATCTGGTGAAATTTATGACCCTTTTGATTTTAATGATTATTTGGAGCAAGAATGGCGCAGAATGTTGCGCGCAGAACAGTATTTATCCCTAGTTATATGTAAAATTGACACACAAAATAGTAGCTATGAAGAACTTTTAGTCTATCAACTAATTCAGCAAGTGGGTTATGGGTTAGCTGATAGTTTAAAACGCACAGGAGATTTCATAGGACAATACGATGATGACCAATGTGTGGCTGTTTTACCGAATACTCATATCCAAGGAGTTCAATGTGTAATCGAGAGATTTATGAAGTGGTTTACTGCTTGGAAAAAAAATTTCAATCAGTTTGATGAATTTAATACCATCAGGATTTGTATAGGAACTGCTAGTATTATACCTAAGCAGGAATTGACCCCTCAGAGTCTGATTCAAAAAGCATTACTAAATAGGCAAATAATAGAATAACTCTAGTGTAAATGCTCTGGAGTTATGGAATATGTCTATTGATTTGATATGAGTGAATTATCCCTCAATTCCCTTGCATTGAGATCAGGTCAAGCAAGGGAATTATGGGCTACTTGCACCATTTTTTCGAGCATTTTTTAAACGTTTCAATTTTTGTTTGAGATTTTTAAAGGAGTCTGTTTGTACAATTTCAGCTACTTGTTTGGCCTGCTTACTTTGATCGATTTCAATCTTTAATTCTAGAACTTGTTGACGAAGTTTGGTTTCTCGAATTTCCACCTGTTTGGCCATATGTTGAAATACTCTGGCCAGTTGACCTAATTCATCTTTGCGAGCTGAAACTTCATCGAGACTATTAATGGTAAAAGACTCAGATTCCACAGCAGC
Source organism: Crocosphaera sp. Alani8 (assembly GCF_038442745.1). NCBI lineage: Bacteria > Bacillati > Cyanobacteriota > Cyanophyceae > Chroococcales > Aphanothecaceae > Crocosphaera > Crocosphaera sp. Alani8. The sequence goes on along the minus strand of NZ_JARVCN010000044.1, from coordinate 23,633 downwards.
AGCAGCTTCTGTGATCAATTTAACCTGTTCTAAATACTTCAACATAATTTGATTTTTTTCATAGATTTCGTTTTCTAAATCTGTTGAGTGTTCTGTAATAGTTTCGAGCATAATTTCTAAATCTACTCGCTCGTCTTTCAATTCTTCAATTTCTTTTTGAAGGGATTGATTATGCTCAATTAATTGGTCTTCTGATAGTTGATTGTTGATCATAATATTTATTCTAATTCTAGTATTAAAGTAGGCATTAATCTTTGTAAATTTTTGAGAGATTTCCCCTGCCAAGGAATAGCATTAGAACCTTTTACCGTAATAGAACTAGTTTTTTTCTTACGAATGTTAATCACAAATTTTGATAGCATACTAATTCCAGAACTATTAAGGAACTCTAGTTCTTTCAAATCCAGGGTGACGATTTCAGGCTCATTCTTTGCCGCTTCATTGAGTAAGTCAACAATAGGAGTGTATTCCTCGCTACCACCTAATCTTAATGAACCCTGAAAGCTGACAGTAATAGTTTCAGGATTATAGGTAACAGAATAGTCATTAGTTTTGATTTCCATAATTTAATTAATTACTCCTTAAGTAGTGTAAAAGTGTGAAATTGAAACATTAGGGTTCAAAAGTTTATACCCCTAATTTTGCCATAGTGTTAATTGTCATAGTGGTGCTTTTTTCGGGATTTATATCAATTTTCCAACCTAGTTTAGCACCATAATCACAACAGATTGTAATCAATCCTAACCCTGAAGCAGTACTATTTTCATCCTCTGCTAACTTTTCCATTTGTGTTATGTATAAATCTTCAGGATCGTTGTTTATTAGGTCATTAATAATAGTGTGAAATTTTGGCCATTGTTTAGGGGAAATACAATTACTAGAGAATAAAACAATGGTTTCATTCAATAAATGAATACCAAACTTGATAGTGCTATTTACATTCTCATCGTGAAATTTCATAGCATTTTCTAAGAGTTCATTCGCAATATAACTAACAGCACCTTTGAGTTGTTTTTGCCGTTCAACGCTACTCGGGTCTTCTTCATTAGCAGGGAAAAAAGTAGTTAAGTAATCCGCCACAAAATCCGCCGATAAACCATTGTTACGCCATCGTTGTTTTAAAGGAATAGAAGAGGGGGAAAAACTAATCACCAAAAATTGATCGCTGTCTGGTAGATGTTCTTCAAAATCGCCGTAAATTTCCGAATTTTTCATGGTTTAATGTTTGCTAATTAAGGAATATGTGTGATTCGCTTGATCAGGGTCGATGCAATCTCTGATAAAGACAGCACTTCTCTGGCTGCGTTCATTTCCACAGCGGCTTTAGGCATTCCATAAACAACACAACTCTGTTTATTTTGAGCGATGGTATGCCACCCTCGGCGACGTAATCTTTTTAGTCCCGTTGCCCCATCCCGTCCCATACCCGTCAGTAATACAGCAATCCCTTTCCGACTCCAATATTGATCCACACTCTCACAAAACACATCGATAGAGGGACGATAGGGATAATTGTGAGGCTCCCTAGTGTATGTTAGCGTTAAATTGGGACGTAAGATTAAGTGATTGTTGGTTCCTGCTAATAAAACTTTACCTGCTACGAGATCATCCCCCTCAGAAGCCAAAATTACCGATAGAGGGCTTTGTTCGTCCAACCATTTCGCCAGTCCGGAGGAAAATTGGAAATCAAGGTGCTGAATAATCACAATACTACCCTCGAAATTGGCTGGTAATGCTCCTAAAATAGTCGCTAAAGCTTTGGGTCCTCCAGTAGAAGCACCGATAATGATCAATGGGGGTAAATGACGCGGGGGATAGGATAATTTATGAGAAACTGATTTGTAGTTGCTGGTTTTTGATTGGGAAAGAGATCGTCTAGGGGAAACGATTCCAGTGACAATGCCGACAGAAGCGATGGTTTTTAACAAATTTTCATAGACTTGTTCGTGTTCTGCAATAGCCATAACAGGCAGGCGAACCACATCTAAAGCTCCATAACCCATAGCTTCAAAGATTTTAGCCGAATTTTTCTTGATATCAGGCGTTACGATGATGATTGGGCAGGGGTGCTGTTGCATAATCACCCTAGTAGCTTGGGCCCCGTCCATTTTGGGCATAGTCATGTCCATTAAGATAAGATCCGGGGTATCCGCAGCACAATGATTGATCGCACTTTTGCCATCAGAAGCAACCCAGGCGATACGGTAGCCGGGGACTGATGTAATAATGCTTCGTAGAATTTCTACGACCATCACTGTATGATTTACAATTGCAATCCTCATTGGGGTGCTGTTAACAGGGTTATTTTTGCTTAATTACCAGTAGGGTAATGTCGTCATAGACGGTTTGTGTATCAATATGTTGTTTGACATCATCGATGACAACCGTTTTGATCTCCTGTGCTGATTGTTCCCAATTTTGACTAACAATTTCACATAGACGTTCCAAACCATACATTTCTCCGGCTGGATTTTCTGCTTCGGTGATCCCGTCGGTGTAGAGAATCACTAGATCTCCCTGACTCAATAAGATTTCTGTTTCCCCCAAAAAATCGCTAATGTCTTCTTCTAAACCCACGGGAAATCCTAAATCAATGGTATCCACAATCTCTATTTCTCCTCCCTTTCTCACTACAATTAAGGATTCGTGCTGACCACTCAACCGGAGACAATTGTCTTCATAATCGAGCAACGATAGGGTTAAATTTTTATCTGAGTTGATTCTTTCTACATTGTCAAAAATAGTGCGGTTAATAACGGATAAAAACTTGAGGGGATCTGCTTCGTTATGAGTCATTAGGGTACGGATGGCGGTTTGCACCATAATCATCACCACACCACTTTCTAAACCGTGACCAGTGACATCACCAATCCCAATTTTGACCCGGCCGTTATGATTTAAAACATCGTAATAGTCCCCTCCTACGTCCGTTGCAGGTTCCATAAAACCAGCAATGTCTAACCCTTTGATTTGTTTTAATTCGTCAGCTTTTGGGAGAATCATTTGTTGCAAGCGACGGGTAATCTCGACTTCTGCACTCAGACGGAGGTTTTCTTCTTTGAGTTTTTCTTCTGCTTCTTTACGTTTCAGAAGGTTGTTGTAGGCGGCGGAATGGTAACGAATACGGGCGATTAACTCCACTTTATCCGGTAATTTGACTACATAATCATTAGCCCCGAATTGAAACGCCTCTGCTTTTACCAGAGGTTCTTCTTTACTCGAAAGAACAATTAAAGGAATGTCGTGGGTTGGTGCGTCTTTCGCCCGTAAAAACCTTACCAGCATCAATCCTTCCACATCAGGCATGACCAAATCCTGTAAAATAACCGTGGGTTGGACTTCTTTAGCAATTTTTAAAGTTTCTGTTGGATGAGGGCAATAGTGAAAGATTATGTCCGTTTCTGTCTCCAACATACGGCGAATCGCTTCGCCAATGGTGGGTTGATCATCAATTAAAAGAACAACAATAGGAGATTCGGTCATTATAGGGGGTTATGAGGAGCATCGAGTTATGATATTGGGGGGTTAACCCACTTCAGTTTTTACGGTGTTTAAAGAGGTTCACCGTTAAACAACGTTTGTTGCGATCAAATCCTCTCTATAGAATAACCTAAACGTGCCTTTCTATTTTATGGGGTCGATTTTGGTGGATACACCCCGATGACGAATCATCAAGGCAAAAAAAATTCTAGACTAAGAATAAACCGAAACTAGAGAACACTGTCATGACTACCACTGCACCTTTTTTGACTGGACATCAAATACGAGATCGTTTTTTGCAATTTTACGCCCAACACACTCACCAAATTTTGCCCAGTGCATCCTTAGTTCCCGAAGATCCCACCGTACTTCTGACAATTGCGGGAATGCTTCCTTTTAAACCGATTTTCCTGGGACAAAAGCAGTCGGATTTTCCTCGGGCCACCACTTCTCAAAAGTGCATCAGAACAAATGATATCGAGAATGTGGGACGTACTGCTAGACATCATACTTTTTTTGAAATGTTGGGGAATTTTAGTTTTGGGGACTATTTCAAAGAACAAGCTATAAAATGGGCGTGGGAGTTATCTACTAAAGTTTATCAATTACCTCCAGAAAATATAGTTGTCAGTGTTTTTGAAAAAGACGATGAAGCGTTTCAACTTTGGCAAGAATTAATTGGTCTTCCCCCCACAAGGATTATACGTATGGGAGAAAAAGATAATTTTTGGAAAGCTGGGCCGACCGGTCCTTGTGGTCCTTGTTCGGAATTGTATTATGATTTTCATCCGGAACTAGGAGAGGAAAATATCGATTTAGAAGATGATTCCCGTTTTATCGAGTTTTATAACTTGGTATTTATGGAATATAACCGAGATGCTGACGGCAATTTGAACCCATTACAAAACAAAAATATTGACACAGGAATGGGTTTAGAAAGGATGGCTCAAATATTACAAAAAGTTCCTAATAATTATGAAACAGATTTTATTTTTCCAATTATTGAAACGGCAGCTAAAGTTGCTGATATTGATTACCAAAAAACAACGGAAAAAAATAAGGTTTCCTTAAAAGTAATTGGGGATCATGTTCGTTCTGTAGTTCACATGATTAGTGACAATATTACTGCATCAAATACAGATAGGGGTTATGTTTTACGTCGTTTAATTCGTCGTGTCGTTCGTCATGGTCGTTTAATCGGAATTGATGGAAAATTTATCAACCAAGTTGCAGAAACTGCTATCCAACTTTCTGAACAAGCTTATCCCCAGGTTAGGGAAAGAGAAAGCTTTATTAAAGCTGAATTAGAACGGGAGGAAGCCACTTTCTTAAAAACCTTAGAGCGAGGAGAAAAATTACTCGCTGAAATTATCGAGAAAACGGAAAAAGGCGGTCAAATTTCTGGAGTGGATGCTTTTACGCTGTACGATACTTTTGGCTTCCCTTTAGAACTAACCCAAGAAATAGCAGAAGAAAGCAATCTAACGGTAGATATTGAAGGTTTTGAGGCGGAGATGAAGCAGCAGCAAGAACGCTCTAAAGCTGCCCATGAAACTATAGATTTAACGGTACAAGGAAGCTTGGATAAATTGGCTGAACATATCCATCCTACAGAATTTTTAGGCTATACAGAATTACAATCTACGGCTAAAGTGGAAGCAGTTTTAGTTGAGGGTAAAACTGTTAATAATGCAGAGGCAGGAACAGAGATTCAGATTGTCTTAGATAAGACTCCATTTTACGGAGAATCGGGAGGACAGATAGGCGACCGTGGATTTTTGACGGGAGAAAATTTAGTGATTCGTGTTAATGATGTGCAGAAAGAATCAGGAATTTTTGTTCATTTTGGCCGCGTAGAAAGGGGAGAAGTTGCAGTTAATGATTCTGTTAATGCAACCATCGATCGTGCTTGTCGTCGTCGGGTACAAGCTAATCATACGGCTACCCATTTATTACAAGCAGCTTTGAAGAAAGTGGTTGATAATTCTATCTCTCAAGCTGGCTCATTAGTTGCTTTTGATCGCCTCAGATTTGATTTTAATTGTCCTCGTTCTATCACACCAGAAGAGTTACAAGAAATTGAGAGTTTAATTAATACCTGGATTGCTGAAGCGCACGATACAGAAACCACAGTAATGTCCCTAGAAACCGCCAAGGAAAAAGGTGCAATCGCTATGTTTGGGGAGAAATATGGGGCAGAAGTTCGGGTGATCGATGTACCTGGAGTTTCTATGGAATTGTGTGGAGGAACTCATGTTAGAAATACAGCAGAAATTGGCTTGTTTAAAATTATGTCGGAAAGCGGTATTTCTTCGGGAGTAAGACGTATCGAAGCTGTTGCTGGCCCTGGGATTTTGGAATACTTGAAAGTTCGGGAAACTGTGGTTAAGGATCTCTGCGATCGCTTTAAGATTAAACCAGAAGAAATCAGCGATCGGATCACTTCTCTACAGTCTGAACTGAAAACCACTCAGAAAGAATTAGAAGGGGTTAAACAAGACTTAGCCATAGCAAAATCTGATCAATTATTAAACGAAGCAGAGTCTATTGGTGAGTTTAAACTTTTGGTTTCAGACATGGGAGAAATGGATGCAAAAGCTTTACAAACTGCTGCGGAAAGGTTACAACAAAAACTAGGGGAAGGGGCGGTTATTTTGGGTTCTATTCCCTCAGAAGGAAAGGTTAGCTTAGTAGCAGCTTTTAGTAAAAAAGTCAATAAAGAGAAGCAACTACAGGCAGGAAAATTTATCGGTCAAATTGCTAAAATATGCGGTGGTGGTGGTGGCGGCCGTCCCAATTTAGCCCAAGCAGGAGGAAGAGATCCTAGTAAGTTATCTGAGGCTTTATCAACTGCTAAACAACAGTTAAAAGAAGGCTTACAATAAATAGAGTTGGGTGGTAAATGTCCACCCTATAAGGTTCAGTGGATACTAAAAAATTTTCCCATTCAACGGGACTGGCCGGATTTGAACCGGCGACCTAGCGCTTAGGAGGCGCTTGCTCTATCCAGCTGAGCCACAGCCCCATTTACCTCCATTTATTATACCCGAGTTTACAGTTATCAGTTATTAAGATTATTCCAAGCATCGGCAGCATCTTCTAATGCTTGTTCTACTGTTTTTTCCTTTAGCATAGCAGCTTGTAAATTTTCATAGATAATCTTTTGTAATTGGTTGATATTATCTTGGGGAGGAACCAATATTTGAGCATCTTGTAATTGTTTTGCACTAACTGCGATCGCTTGTGATAATTCGGTATTTTCTGTTGAACTTTCCTGCTCATTAATGTAAGTTTCTACTGCTTCTATAGTAGAGGGTAAAACATTAGCCTGTTTAGCAAAAGCCAATTGATTTTCTGTATTGGTAACAAATTTAGCGAACTCGATCGCTTCTTGAGGTTTATCAGTATTTTTAGGAATAACTAAGTTCATAACTGCCACATTTCTTTTGTTAGTTTCTCCTGTAATTTGAGGGGAAGCTGCAGAAATTTCAGCAACGGTAGGAGCATTTTTTATAATTGTTGGAAATGACTCTGCACCGGTTGATAATAGGGCAATTTCTTCTGATTGATATAAATCGATGGCGTGTCTATGACCTTGGGTTAAAACTTCTGGAGGTAATAATTCTTGTTGATATAGATCTACCCAATAACGAAACGCTTTTAAGCCTTCTGGACTATTAAATGCAGCTTTCCCTTCTTGATCGAGTAAAGTAACTCCCATTTGTACCAACGACTCCAAAACTTCTCCAGAATCTCCAGGTACAAAGGTAAAAAACATAGCGTATTTACCAGTTGTTTCCTTTAATTTAGCAGCAACATCAACCAATTCTGCAAAGGTTTTAGGTGCTGTTTCAATACCCGCTTTTTTCAGTAATTCTTGATTATAAATAGTGATTTGTGTGGTTAAATACCAAGGGAGTCCAAAACTAATATCATTAATAGTTCCAGCTTCCCAAATATTGGGTAAATACTCTTGTTTTTCCTCAGAAGAAATATAGTCACTTTCCGTTAAATTTAACCAAGCGTTGCGACTGGCTAATTTAGCTGCAAAATTAGGATTAAGATTAACTACATCTGGCGCAGTATTAGCAGAAACTGCAGTTAAAATTTTGCTTTCCATAGCAGACCACGGAATATCAACCCAGCGAATTTTAACTCCTTGATGTTCCTGTTCAAATTTTTGGATTAATTCTGTAAAATAAGGTGTAAATTGGGGTTGCAGTTGCATTGTCCAAAATTCTAGTTCTTGACTAGTAGTAGGAGATTGACCGCTATTGCAACTAATGAGAAAACTGAGCATTAAGCCGAGAAATCCCCATAAAATTAATTTACTCCGATTGATTAATCTACTCATTGTTTTATGATTGATAACAGCTTGATTATTATGATATTGAGGAGAAAGAATTTAGATTACTCTCCTAGGTAAGCTTCTAGAACTTGAGAATTTTGTTGAATTTCGGCTGGAGTTCCATCAGCTAGATTAGTTCCTTCTGCTAATACCCAAATGTGATTACATAAAGACATTACCACATCCATATTGTGTTCAATAATTAAAAAAGAAATTCCCTCTCTATTCCAAGTGTTAATATGATCACAAATTTCTCCAATTAAGGTGGGGTTCACCCCTGCGGCTGGTTCGTCCAGTAAAATTAGTTTAGGACGAGTCATCAAAGTTCTGGCCATTTCCAGGAGTTTACGCTGTCCCCCAGATAATGCGCCGGCGTAGTCGTGGCATTTTTCGATCAATCCGACGGATTCTAAAATATTAAGGGCTTTTTCCCTATTTTCTCGTTCTTCTTGTTTAACTTGTCTTCGTCTTAACCAAAGTTGTAAAAAATGTTCGCCGGTTTGTTTCTGGGTAGCGAGTAACATATTTTCTAAGACGGTGAGACGGGATAGTACCCTGGCCACTTGAAAGGTACGGATACAACCTTGTAAGGCGATTTTGTGAGGGGATAAATGGTGAATTGGTTCCCCGTCAAAAATGACCTCTCCCCCGTCGGGACGAATAAAATTAGACAAAAGATTAAATAGAGTGGTTTTTCCGGCACCGTTGGGTCCTATTAAGCCGGTAATACTACCCTGTTGTACTTGTATGTTAGCATTGTTGACAGCTTTTAAACCACCGAAACTTTTAGACAGTTGCTTGGCATCAAGAATAATAGAGGAAGAATCAGTCATTGAGGTAACTAAGAACCATTTTCAAAACAACAAGGTTAAGTTTTAACATATTAAGATATCATAAATAATGATGTTTTGATTAATCTATCATTTGCCAATAATCTTTATTAGATAATTGATTTTAGTTTAGGGGTTTATTAATTCTATGAATCAAAAAAGTAAAAATTTTTGTTTTTGTACTTTAGCTTTTAATCCTCCTTATCGGAAGATGAGTAAAGACTTAGCCCGTGATTTAGAAAAATATGCTCCTGGAATTAGAATAGTAATTGGAACCGATGAGGTTAAAGATTTTAAAGATTGTCCGAATGTGATTAGTTATCATCAAAAACAACAGGGAATTTTGCATTGCTATAACGATAAGAGATTTGTCTTTGAGTTTGCTTTGTCTAGGTTTGACATGGCAATTTTTATAGATGCAGATACCCGGTTCAATGAGCCAATACCTAGGGAAATAGATGATTTTTCAGGTATTCAAGGAGTGCATAAAAATCTTATCGGACACATTACTAAATACCGACCTGATAGACTTAGTGTTGTCAAAAAAGTAGCCGAAAAACTAAAAATAAATCTCGATGACGTTAGTTACTTTGGAGAGTCTATTCTCATGGTTTCTAACCAAGATAGTCAAGCAAAGATTTTTTTAGAAAATTGGGGAAAAATTGGTCGATATTTAGAACTAAACGGAATTCACTCGGGAGAGGGAATTACTATTGGAATAGCCGCATTTCAGGCAGGATGGCAACCCAAAAAAAGCAGAGATTGGGAAACCCTCAATCGCATAGCCCAACATATCGATGCTTCCACAATTGTTAAAAAAACCGCCTGGGAAAAATTACAACGAAGATTAGGATATCATTATCGTTTGAACAAGGAAAGGTTATTGGCATTAAAAGATTTCGATTTTTATTACAGTTAGAAACCGCCAAAACTTCGATCAGATAACAAATCAACAACAAAGTAAACAGAACTTGTTACAATAGTTTACAAAGAGAATTATTTTTACTGAAGTTGCAATCATCCTTATGCCTCAATCAACTCTTTCCCCAGGTACTCCTACGGTTGACACCATAACCATCGATGTACAACCCCGTCACATCCCTCGGGGACATAACGAAGACTTAGGGCCCATTAGTGATATGTCTCCCGATAGTTGGCAGTATAGCCCCGAGATTATAGACAATTATTACAGTAAACGTCTTCCTCAAGTAATAGGTCGTCTCATCAATGTATTCATGTTGTTTGCCCGTTTTGTACTGGGATTGTGGTGGGACAAAATCAGAGGGAAAAATCCCAAGGAAGAAAGGAAACGGGCGATTCATTTACGGGAAATGCTGACAGAGTTAGGGCCTACTTATATCAAAGTGGGGCAAGCTTTATCAACACGGCCTGATTTAGTTCCTCCTATTTACTTAGACGAATTAACCACATTACAAGATCAATTACCCTCCTTCCCTAATGAAGTTGCTTATAGTTTTATTGAGGAAGAATTAGGGCAGAGTCCTGAGAAAATTTACGCTGAATTATCAGATAAACCCATTGCGGCTGCTTCTTTGGGACAAGTTTATAAAGGAACATTGAAAACAGGAGAAAAGGTAGCTGTTAAAGTCCAACGTCCCGACTTAATTAAAAGGATTACTTTAGATATCTATATTTTACGCAATCTCTCTACTTGGGCGCAGAAAACCTTCTCTTTCCTTCGTTCAGATTTAGTGGCTATTACGGATGAATTAGCTGGTCGTATTTTTGAAGAAATTAATTATATTCAAGAAGGAAAAAATGCAGAAGAATTTGCTAAGCTTTACGGTCACTTATCAGAAATATATATACCAAAAATATACTGGGAATATACAGGTAGAAGAGTCCTTACAATGGAATGGGTTGAAGGGACTAAGCTAACTAATATTCAAGCGATTCAAGCGCAAGGAATCGAAGCTACACACTTAGTGGAAGTAGGGGTTAATTGTTCTCTACGTCAATTATTGGAACACGGTTTTTTCCATGCTGATCCCCATCCAGGTAACTTATTAGCGATGAAAGATGGAAGATTGGCTTATTTAGATTTTGGGATGATGAGTCGCATTAAACCCTATCAAAGATACGGTTTAATCGAAGCAGTGGTGCATTTAGTAAATCGTGATTTTGACGCTTTAGCTTATGATTACGTTAAATTAGACTTTTTAACACCTGAAACAGACCTTAATCCCATCGTACCGGCTTTAACAGAGGTTTTTGGTAATGCTTTAGGCTCAAGTGTAGCAGAATTAAACTTTAAAAGTATTACGGATCAAATGTCCGAAATGATGTATGAATTTCCTTTTAAAGTTCCCGCTTACTATGCTTTAATTTTACGTTCTATGGTAACTTTAGAAGGTATCGCAATTGGCATTGATCCCGATTTTAAAGTCTTGAGTAAAGCATATCCTTATGTGGCGAAACGTTTGCTAACAGATTCCTCTCCAGAATTACGATCTTCTTTGAAAGATTTATTGTTTAAAGAAGGAGGATTTCGCTGGAATCGTTTGGAAAATTTAATGAGAAACGCTAAAGATTCCCAAGATTATGACATCGATAAAGTAGTAGATCAGGCCGCTGATTTTCTTTTTTCTCCACGGGGGGAATTTATCAGACAAAGATTGGTTAGTGAAATTGTTAATGCTTTGGATATGTTTAGCCGTCGTACTTGGTTTAATATGTCTAGTATAGTTAGAGAACAAATCGGCTTAGCTGTTCAAGAAACCCCTCAAGATTTACAGGACAAAAGCGAGAGTGTAGAACACTTAAAGAACATTCTGCAAATCCTTCAAAATACCCCAGGATTTGATCCTATGAAAGTTGTTCCTTTAGTGGTGAAACTATTAGGAAAGCCCGAAACTCAAAAGATGGGTCAAAAAATTGCCGAGGGATTAATGCACAAGTTAGTAGCGCGTTTGGTTCGCAATTTACTGCTAGAAATTGATCAGCCGTCAGGTAATAATATGGGGACAATTAACACCCAAAAATCCTTACCCGCAGCTTAAGATAAATAATTTTTTTTAAAGCGATCGCTAGGCAAAAAAATTCTCTCTGCTAAAATAGCGATCGCCTTTAAATAAGGGTTTTTAGCTTGTGTATTTTTGAATGGCTAAAATATTTCTATAAATTAAATTTTAGGAACAATATCCGTCAAAGCAGATTGAATAGTAGGATATTGGTATTGAAAGCCTAATGCTAGTGTTTCTTTAGGCAGCACTTGTTGACCTTCTAAAACCACTTTTGACCCCTCTCCTAAAAGAACTTCTAAGGCAAAATCTGGTACCGGCAACCAAGAAGGTCGATTCATAACTTCCCCTAAATTTTTACACAACTCATTCATCCGTACAGGGTTAGGTGCTGTGGCATTAAAAGTTCCCACAATTCCTGACCGTTTCAAGGACTCCTTAATTAACTGTACTAAATCATCAATATGAATCCAAGAAAACCATTGACGACCGTTTCCAATTGGTCCACCAGCAAATAGTTTAAAGGGAGGAATCATCTTAGCTAATGCACCACCCTTGCCTAATACAATACCAATTCGCAGAATAACTAAACGCACATTTACTTTTTTAACTTCTTGTGCCTCGCTTTCCCAAGCTTGGCAAACTTCAGCCAAAAAATCATCACCAGAAGGACTATTTTCATCAAAAGTTTTTGTTTCGCTGGTGCCATAATAACCTATGGCAGAAGGATTAATTAAGACAGAAGGTTTATCTTTTGCTTTAGTAATGGCTTCAACAATTTTTTCGGTTCCTAACTGTCGACTTTCTAAGATAGCTTTTTTATGTTCTGCACTCCACCTTTCTGCTATAGGTTCCCCTGCTAAATTGACCACAGCATCACATCCCGAAATTTTATCTTGCCAGTCCCCTGATTCTGTCGCGTTGTAAGGAACAATCTCAACATTGGGAAAGCTAGAAGTAGGGTAAATGTTTTGGGCGCGATTGACATTTCTTGTGAAGATTATAAGTTGATGCTGTTCTTCTTTTAAACTATTAACTAATCGAGTTCCTACAAACCCAGTTGCTCCAGTAATTGCAATTTTCATTGTTTAAGTTGACTTTAGGATTAATTCTTTTAAATAGCCACCAATTAGGGAGTCATTAAGCTTCCTTTTTTTGGTGTTATTTAACCTGATGTCTACCATAAGCCACAAGCAGTTCTTTGAACAACAATTTGACTAATGGTACTTTAGCTATCTTCAACGCTGAACATTGTCCTAATATAAGTACCTGGACAAAAATAAACGTTACAGTTAACAAGAGGCAGGAGGCAGTAGGCAGGAGTAGGTTTACAGCTATATTTATAAATCTTTATACAGTGAGTTTTATTTATGTCCGACTACTTAGATGGGAGAAGTGTTTTAGGTTAAGAGAGATATCAGAGTGTCAAAGGTTTGACTTTATACCACTCCTTGAAAATGTTGTTGGAAATATTGTTTATACAAACGACAACTAATAACAATTTGTTGATCTTGAAAATCAACTAACCCCAAACTTTGTAGCTTCATAGATTGCACTAGGTCTAATTCAATGGGTTTAGATGAGAAAACAACCTTTTTAAAAGCTTCTAGTAAGTCAGAGTTTTGTTGTTGTAAAGTCCATAGTTGTCGTTGAAGATGATCACCGTATACAACTGATATTGCCTGATAATTACTAACTAAAAGTTCTTTTAATTTGATCTTACTCGTAGAAACATTATACATTGCCAACCTCAACAAATAGGGATTACCTCCCACTAAACTCATCAAATTTTCCCTGTTCTCTAATGACCAATTCAATTGATAAATTTTTGCTAAATTTTGAACTTGCTCGGTAGTAAAATTGGGTAATGTAATAGGAATTCCTACATTAAAAGGAGAGTGGTTAACCTTGAGAGGAATGTAAACTTCTGCTGAGTGAACCACAATTAAACGTAATTTCTTCCAAATGTCTCTATTTTTTGCTTCCTCGTGCCAAGCTCTGAGTAGTCCAAAAAAATTATCTGCTAAATCAGGGTATTCAAATAGGCGATCAACATCATCCAATCCCAATACCAACGGGGTTTCTAATGTAGATAAAATATATTCTTCAAAATATCTTTTACAACTAATTTTACTTCCAAATATATCATCCCAATAATCAATAACTTTATTCTCGATTTTTAGATTTAAACTAATATTTGCACAAAACCATCTTAAAAATTTATCTAAGTCTTGAAATAAATCTGTATCTGCTAGTTGAAAACTTAAAGAAACAGCAGCACAATTATTTTGAATCCCATGATCGATAATTCTTGCTAGCAGAGAGCTTTTTCCCATGCGTCTCGGTGCTTTTAGTCGAATGAGGGAGCCTGGTTTTAAAATGGCTTTGTAACACTCAGATTCTATCTGCGGTCGCTCAATATAAAACTGAGAGGTGAGGGAAACTTGTCCTTCAGGTAATTCCAAATCTGATAATAAATTACAGTCATTTTCTTCTACAGAGGACATCTGCGGATAGAAAAAGTCTTCATTCCACAATTGTAGTTGAAAAGCCTTAAAACAATGTCTAAGGGTTTGTCTATCTACTCGTGACTCACAAGCAAAGACTTTCATAAGGGTATCCATCGCTAACCCTGTTTTTTCGCTCAAACTCTCTAAAGTGTAGCGATTGCCGTTATTCTCCTCTTGTTCAGCTTTTATCTTTGCATTTTGCAACTTTTCTAATCCTACTTCTGTGAGAATAACTCCTCGTCGTCGTTGTTGTTTTTTGTTATTTTCTCCTGTCATATTGGTAAAGATTATTGAAAACTAACCGACTATGATAGCAGTTCCTATAGTTATGATCTACATAGCTCACTTTTGTACGTATTGGCGTATTATTTTCTAGTTTCTAATTTTTTGCATCCTTAAAAAATACCTAAAATAATTAGAAAAAATAATACTATTAAGCTGTTTTTATAAAGCGAATAATCTCCCTAACTTGATGCAAGAAGTTACTGTCTTCGGTTAATTGAGAAATTGCTTTTGTTGCTTCCCTAGAAATTTCTTGATGTTCTAAAGTATTTTTTGCCTCAAATTTATCCAACTGTGCGCCGATAGTGATTACTTCTTGGCGAGTAATTTCCCAGTTATTTTGCTGTTTATTAATCCATGAATTGGGATCACTACTATTGAATTTCGTTTGAAGGGAGTTGAGTTCTTCTTCTAATTTAGTGAAGCGATTTCGTAATTCTAAAATATCTTCACGAGGGTATTTAATTTCTTGTTGAATGGTGGATAAACGATAAGCTAAATATTGATAACCTCTAACCGCAGGTCGTAATCCTGTTAATAATAATGTAGCAAAACAACTAATATATCCTACCGGGCTAATGCCAAAAGCTGCCAGTTCATAAAGTCCTAAACCAGAAAGTAGATGAAGGGCGATGGCCACCACTAAAGCCCATCTGCTCACAGTATTAATATAGTCTAATTTTTTATTATCGAGGAGAATACCCTTATCTTGAGAAATTATCGCTTCTGAGGCTACCTCTTTAGCAGAGAAATAAATATTCCAAGGAATAGTAACAATAGTCAGTAACCACCAAAAGCTGGTAACTCCAATCACCCAATCTATAAAATTGCCCGCAGGAATTTGTAACCATTGTAATAAAAAGAATGCCACTAAAATCAAAAAACCTAAACCAAAACTAAAACTAAAATATAAATAGTAATCGTATGTTTTTTTCATGATTTGCTCTTATTTTTTAATTTTATTTTGACATATCTTGAACAAGATAAACTAATATTTGTGACGCTTTTTAGATTGTTCCATTGCATCCTGAATGGATGTATTATTTAACGATGGGTTAAACAATATTTGCTCATCTTATCAATATTCTTGATTTATACTTAAATAGTACAAAAATTTTATTCTCAAATTTTTAGGAAATTTTTATAATTTGGGGGTAGTCTGTAGAAAAAATTTACCAAGGCTGTTGCTTTGGAGGCAACGAGGAACGGCAAAACCTCAACACAAAAGCTCAAGCTACTATCATCTTTTAATTATTAATCGATGGCTTAGGGGCTAGTTGATCGTCCCACGAAATTCTTTTAGGATCAAAATCGTATCGTAATTTAAAACCATGAGTAATCAAAATCAGAATTCCCAATTAATAACTATGGGGCTTAGTGTAGCAACCTTTCCCTTATTGGCAGGACTAATGATGATGAAAAACATTAGTAAAGACTTTTCAGAGTGGGGAGAACAGAGCGAAGAAATCTTTAGAGGCGATCGCTTACCCCTACTTAAATTCCCCCACGAATAAATGCTTAACACCGCTAGGTAATGGGAAACTGGACAAAATCTTGTCCAGTTTTTCTATTTAACGTAATTCCACCTGTGATAACTTACGCCGCATTTTTGGGAAAGATAATATTGTTAGAGGGATCACAACAGCAGTGTGATAGTAAACACAAGAGAAGAAATGCTGACGGAGTACAGACGAATGTTTATGGTCTTTCTTCATAAACGAAATAATCGTTGATACCAAAAAATCAGTGTTTCTTTATAAGCTCGAGGAATCTGAAAATTAGCTCTAACCCCGTTTGTTCATCCAGTTATCTAATCGATATTTGAGATGAACCGACTCCTATCTTGATTGCACCCCATTACCTATTGAATCTGATTATGACTCATATTGTCTCTATCCATTCCTATCGCGGTGGAACAGGAAAATCTAACATGACAGCCAACTTAGCTACCTCTATGGCTATGTTAGGTAAGCGCGTGGGTATAGTTGATACCGATATCCAGTCTCCAGGAATTCATATTCTTTTTCGCCTGGATGAAACAAAAATCAATAAAACCCTCAACGATTATCTCTGGGATGACGATTGTCCCGTCGAACAAATTGCTTATGATGTTAGTTATGTCCTGGATCGTCCCGATGAAGTTAAGGCTAACCCCAACGGAAAAATTTTCTTAATTCCTTCGAGCATGAAGAGTGAGGATATTGCCACCATTCTCAGCGAAGGGTACGACGTAGAATTGCTGCAACAAGGATTTTATGAGGTGGGAGAAACCCTTGAGTTAGATTATCTTTTTGTAGATACCCACCCAGGATTAAACGAAGAAACCTTACTTTCTATTGGCTTGTCTACCGCGTTGGTAATCATTTTACGACCAGATCAACAAGACTATTTGGGGACCGCAGTTATTGTGGAAGTGGCGAGGGAATTAGAAGTTCCTAAAATGCTCTTGGTGGTGAATAAGGCCTTACCAGACATCGATTTTGGCGTTTTGAAAGATAAAGTTCACGAAACTTATCAATTGCCTGTAGCCGGTATTTTACCTTTATCTACAGAGATGTTGCGTTTAGGAAGCCAAGGACTTTTTTGCTTACAGCACCCAGACCATCCATTAACGAAAGAAGTGCAGCATATTGTTTCCCACATTCAAGGTTAATTCCAGAGGATATTATTATGGCTAATTTATCGAAAGGCGTTTCGTCTTCTTCCTCTGGTCTGTCCTTCCGTGAGTTGCAGAAATTACCAAAAGAACAGCAACATTTAATTAACTGGATCCGAAGAGAAAAGAAACCTAGTTTACTCGATATTGCGATTCATCTTTGCCAAGACGAACAAACTGCATTAAACAGCTTACAAGCTTTATTAAAAAAAGGATTTCTCGAGGAAACACTTGAGGAAGAAGAACGCTATTATCGTGTTACTCATGCTCAGAAAAAAGGACAATCTCTATTTAAAAAATTAGCCAATAAGAAAAAGGCTAAACAACTTTCTCTAGAACAGTCTGGTGATTCATAATTTAGTATTTTATTATTTTATTGATTTTAAATCTCATGTTAGCTAACATTCCCGAAAAAGTAATGCATCGGGTAAGATTTGGTTTAGCTTGTGGTTGGCTAATCCTCATTTTTTCCCTCTTTTATGATCCAATTTCTCCTTTGTTAACTCATTTTAATGCCTATTGGAGTCCGTTTAAATTAAATCTTGATACCTGTGTTAAAGTTCAAGGTACTTGTTTAGAAGAACAACCCTACGGTTTAGGATCTTCTTTATTTTGGGGTTTAATTGTTCCTAGTGGTGTGTTTATCCTGCTAATTTTTGGTCACGAATTTTGGCGAAGAATTTGTCCATTAGGTTTTATGTCTCAAATATTTAGAGCTTTAGGAAAGCAGAGACAAAGAAAGAGAGTTAATAAAGAAACAGGAAAAACTCATTATGAATTAGTTAAAATTAAAAGTAATTCCTGGTTAGGAAAAAACCATTTAAAACTACAAATGGGTTTATTATATGTTGGTGTTTGCGGGAGGCTTTTATTTTATGATTCCAATCGTATTGTCTTGGGATCTTTCCTACTATTTACTATTGGTTCTGCTATTTTAGTAGGGTATCTTTACGCGGGTAAAACCTGGTGCCAATATTTTTGTCCCATGGCCCCAGTCCAAGCTTTTTATGGGGAACCCAGAGGACTTTTAAATAGTATTGCTCACGAAGGACAAAAAACATTAATTACTCAATCTATGTGTCGTCGTCCAAACCCGGACGGAACAGAAAGTAGTGCTTGTGTTGCTTGTAATAGTCCCTGTGTTGACATCGATGCAGAACGCGCCTACTGGGACGCTATTAAAAAACCAGACTACAAGATATTGTACTATAGTTATGCGGGTTTAGTATTCGGTTTTTTCTTATATTACTATCTCTATTCAGGAAGTTGGGCTTATCTTTTGTCTGGTGCTTGGACTCATCAAGAAAATCAGCTAGGATTACTATTTTCTCCAGGATTTTATATCTTTAATGTAGCCATTCCCATTCCTCGATTGATTGCTGCACCTCTAACGCTTGCCGCTTCTATGGCTGGTGCTTATTTTTTAGGAATACAACTGGAAAAAGTTTATAAAAGCTATCAATTAAAACGGAATCCTTCTTTAAATAATCAGCAATTACAACATCAAATTTTTACATTAACAACCTTTTGGGTGTTCAATTTTTTCTTTATTTTTGCAGGACGAGCTTATATTTCTAAATTTCCAGTACAGTTTCAATATTTATTTAATTTGCTATTAGTTTTAGCTAGTAGTTTATGGTTATACCGTACCTGGTCTAGAAGTTCTGAACGCTATTCTAGAGAAAGCTTAGCTAACCGATTAAGAAAACAATTAAACCGTTTAAAAGTCGATGTATCTCGATTCTTAGAAGGTCGTTCTTTAGACTTACTGAGTGCAGACGAAGTTTATGTATTAGCTAAAATTCTTCCTGGTTTTACTGGTGATAAACGTCTAGAAGCATACAAAGGAATTTTGCGAGATTCTTTAGAAGAAGGGTATGTTAACTCGGCTAGTAGTTTAGAAGTGCTACAACAAATGCGGGGAGAATTAGGAGTTAGTGAGCAAGAACACTTGACTATTTTAACCGAGCTAGGAGTAGAAGATCCAGAATTATTAGATCCTAATCAACAGCGTTCCCGTGAAAATCAGTTGCGTTTACAAAGTTTCCGCCAACGAATTCGAGGTATGGTCGGTAGTAAACGAAGAAGGGGGGCAAAAGGATTAGGAAGAGAACTATTAAAAGTAGTTAAAAAAGAAAAATCAGTCAGTGATGTGTTAGATAAAGAAGGGGGAAGCGTTGAATCTTTATCACGGGAATATGGCATTACTTTGGAAGAAGAAAATCAAATTATTGCTAATTTAGATGAAGAATCTCAACTCGAACGCCGTAGTAATCTTCTCTTACAACAATTACAAGATTTGTACGATATAGAACTAACTCTCTTGTATCCCCCTGAAGTTTTAAACATACCTCATTTACGTAAAGGGTTAGAAATCTTACGCAATACTGTTTCTCAAAAACAGAAAGTGATTGCTAAGGGGATGCTGAAAATTTTGGAACAGTCGGACTCCGGAACCAAGGGGACTCGATTAGTGTTAGCTTTGGCTACATTAACTCCTAATGTATTACCTCATCTCCTAGAAAATCATGATCAAAAATGGACTGAAAGATTGAATGATATTTACTTATCTCGTCTAAAACAGCAGTTAAAATTAGCTGAGTTAATTCCTCCTAAAGTCTCTGAAGAATTAATGATTAGTTATTTAGAAACTTTACTATCAGAACCAGATTCTTTAACCAAAACTGTCAGCCTTTATTTATTAAATAAATTAGACAGAAAACGGGGTCAACAACAAGCAAGTCAACTATTAGATTCCTATTTAATGTTGAATCCTTCCTTAAAAGAAACTGCACAACAAATTGTCGCTGAAACTGAAGAACAAGAAACTAAAATTGTTACCCCATTAGAACGACTATTATATTTATCCAGTTGTGATTTGTTAAAGGGATTAAGAGCAGAAAGCTTAATGGAATTATCCTATCAAGTTCCCATCAAAGAGTACAGTGAATCAGAAATTATTTGGGAACAAGGAGAGGTTATCAAAGACTTGTTTTTATTGTTAGATGGGCAAGTTGAATGTCATCAAATCCAAGAAGATGACACAGTAATTGTTGACGAACTTGAACCTGTTAATTTCTTAAACAAATTAGAAATTTTAGGAAATTTAGAAGCGATCGCAACGGTTGTTGTAAGCTCTCCCAAAGCCTGTTTCCTAGTCATTGAAGGAACAATTCTCAATGAATTGATCGAACAAGATAAACGGTTCGCTCGTGCTGTTATTGAACAAGAAAGTCGTCAATTAAAACATTTAAAACAGTTAGTAAGTTAGAATTCACTAGGGGCTTAATATTATTAAGCCCTTTTATTTATCTTGATCCTACTATGTAATCTCTTTCAAAGTAATCCCCTTGACAGATGAATATATAAATCAAAGTCAGAAACTTTAATTATTGATAATTATTTCTTCTTCTTGATCTACTTCTCGAATAATGGTCGATGAATTTACTTTGTCAGGTTCAAAAATAGAGTTTAATGCTTGATCTAGGGTTTCTGACATCACAATTTGATTTTCATAAGCTACAATAACTCTTGCTAAAGTAGGTAAACTATTTTGTTCTGCTTCTAAATATAAGGGTTCAACATATAGCAAAGATTGTTCTGTGAAGAAAGGAATAACCAATAAATTACCTTGAATTACTCGAGATCCTTGACGGTTCCAGAGAGAAATTTGTTGAGAAATAACAGGATCTTGATTTATTAAGGCTTCGATTTGTTCTGGTCCGTAAATAACCCGTTGCTTTGGTAATTCAAACATTAACATCTTACCATAATTTTCTTCATCAGAACGAGCAAATAAACCAGCAATTAAATTGTTTCTGCTAGTAGGAGTGTAAACACTAAATAAAATAAATTCTTGCGCCTCATTGGTAAGACTCATTAATAAATAATAAGGGTCAATGGGTTGTTGATTTTCTCCATAAATCTCTTGAGGAATACGCCATTGATCTTCCCTATTGTAAAATACTTGTGGGTCGGTCATGTGATAAGTTAATAAACGTTCTGATTGAGTGTTGTATAAATCTTTTGGATAACGAATATGAACTTTAAGAGAACTCGGCATTTCTGATAAAGGTTTAAAAAGAGTTGGAAAGACTTTTTGCCAGGTTTGTATTAAGGGGTCATTGGGATCAACAATATAAAAATCAACGTCACCGTTATAAGCATCAATAATAATTTTAACCGAATTACGAATGTAATTGAAAGGGCGATCTCCTGGTTCGGAATAAGGATAACGATTGCTGGTAGTATAAGCGTCAATCATCCAATATAAAGTAGTTTTTGTCGTTTTTTCACTATCATCTTTAACTGTAGCTGTCACTAAATAAGGGTCACGATCAAACCTTAAAAAAGGAGCAATTGTTCTAATTCTTCGATTGATATTGCGCCGAAAAATTAATTTAGTTTCTGGGGTAAAATTGCGGGTAAAAATCATTTGCCAATCTTTTAAGTAGTTGGCAAATAACAATCTTTTGATCCAACTTTTTAACTTAATTCCTCCTCTACCATCGTAAATATTATAAACATTATCTTGACCACTAGGATAATCTAATTCTTTGACTTCGGTATTAGTCATAATATAAGTATTAGTTGATTCCCCAAAGTAAATTCTTGGGTTATCAATAGAAATACTATCTCGAATTAAAGCACTAGATGTTTGCAAGTCTCCTGAATTATTTTCTGTGCCAATATTCTGCACAAAATAGAAAGGTAAACCCCCTTGAGCAACTCGATTAACTGGTGATAAAGTAAACCCATAACCGTGAGTATAAACAAGGTGTTTGTTGACCCAAGTTTTTGCTTGTTCTGGTACTTCATTATAATCCAGTTCTCTAGCAGCGATTAATACTTGCTGTTTAGCAATTTTAGCTGAATCACTACTATTTTTAACGGGAATTGTATAACGATCAATATCTGCATCATTGAACTTATAATAAAGGCGTAATTGTTGTAATTGACGGTTAGTTTCTAGCAATGGACGAGAATCCCAGAGTCGGATATTATTAATAGTTAGACTATTTTGACTCAAAGCATCTACTGTTAAGTTTGCCGTCGCATTTAAAGTCTCAATTTCAATTTTATCTAAACCGAAAGCATGACGAGTTAGGTTAATATTACGTTTTATATAAGGGGTTTCCCTTGCTAATTCATTCGGTTCTACAACAAGACTTTGTACTCCTTGCTGACCTAAAAATGATATGATTATGATTGAAAAGTAGATTACAAAAGGAATAGGAGAAAAAGGAAGATTATTCAGTTTTGAACGCTTTGATAAACGTATTTGACTATATTTTCCTTGTCCTGTTATGCCTTTAATTAGCAACCATAAAGAAATAATAATAGCCAAAAGACTTGTAATGGTGTAAGCAGGTAACAGAAAGTGAACATCTGTGTAACTAACCCCAAAAACAACTCCTTGAGTAGAATACAATAATTGATACCTAGTCAACCAGTGATAAAGTCCAGCAATGGACATAAAAAGACCACATAGAATATATAAATGACGAAGTTGATCTCGGGAGAATCCTGGAAATTTTCCCTGAGATAAACTATTTGCTGAGAATAAATAAGTTATACTAACTACAACAAAACCTAATAAAAATAAACCACCTAGCCAGAAAACAAGTAATCTTAGGAAAGGAAAAGAAAAAATATAGAAGCTAATGTCTAAGCTAAATTGAGGATCAGTTTCCCCAAAGTTTGTAGGATAAAAATATTGTAAAACTCTTGTCCAGTTCCCGGATAAACCTAGTCCAAATATTATGCTAAAAAATAAAGATACTATCTTCAAATACAATTGAGTATTGACAAAAATAAGTATAA
Organism: Crocosphaera sp. Alani8; assembly: GCF_038442745.1. NCBI lineage: Bacteria > Bacillati > Cyanobacteriota > Cyanophyceae > Chroococcales > Aphanothecaceae > Crocosphaera > Crocosphaera sp. Alani8. Next base: position 723 of record NZ_JARVCN010000044.1, on the reverse strand, counting down.
CAATCACCCCGACAATTCCTACTTTCCACAACTGATTGCTGAATTGAGATAAAATTTCAGGAAGGGAATCTAAAAAGAAGGGAGTGGGTAAAGGAGGGGTTATATTTGGTAAGGTGAAGTCTGGTGTCCAAGAATCATAAGCTACTTGACCATAATAAAGTAGCATTAATCCTATTAAACTACTCAAACTAACAAGAAACATAATTAACTTCAAAAGACCAAAAGAAGGAGACTCCGGAGTAACTCCGGGCGTTCTTTTTCTCACTTTATTGCGCTTTTTGTTGCTTATGGTGATTTGAGGAATAAAATGCCATTGATAACGTTTTGCTCGGCGCAAATTTCCCAATAAAAACCAGAAAGAAAAACCACTAACAATAACCCATAATCCCAAACGCCATAATAATTGTTTGTAAAAGATATCTACATAACCCACTTCTTGAAACCAAAGTCCTTCCGCAATAATACGACACATTAATTCAACTATTAAGCCAATACCTAATAAAAAAGCAATCAATTTAGTTAGAGAATGGTTCAAAAATCTTGACATAATTAAAATTATGAGACTCTCTGGGGGAGGAACATATTTATATATTATTACCAAAAACAAAAAAGCACCCCCATCTCTGGGAGTGCCTTTCTGTTAGTATCTTAATATTTGATTGTTATCAAAGGAATTAACCATTGATTACAGGAGCAGATACAGGCTCAGCAGAAGCTAAGTCT
>NZ_JARVCN010000043.1:0-13996 GCF_038442745.1 Crocosphaera sp. Alani8 | reverse complement strand
TTTTGCTTTCTTAGTCAAGTACATTTTATACCATTTTAGATGAGCTTACCCTGTTGATAATACTCATAAAGTTAATAATGTTTGACATCTCCTTTTTAAAAAAACTATAAAAAAAGAGTAAAATTGAAGTGGTCATCATAAGTATCAACAACAGATAAAAAAAGGAAGATAAATTTCCGTTGCCTAATAGAGAATTCACTGTTTTGACCAACCCAAATAAGTTGTTAATAAAAACATTTAAAATATCTTTAAAAGGAGGGGTTTGAGACCGCCTAGAAGCATAAGGATTTACAAATAAATCTTTAAGTGGTAGATAAATAATGACAGAAATAAATAAGATTATTAAGGGTGTTGTAAATAAATAAATAGATTTTTGAATGTTGGTATCTTTTATAAAATTTAACAAAGAATAAAACGTTAAAATGGCTAGGTAGATCGAAGTAGCACCCTGATAAAAGCAAAGTGATGAAACCAATAAAAATAAGATCAGGAAAAATATTATGATTTTTCTATAATAGGATAGTTTTTGTTCCAACACTATACTTGTTATCAAAAATGCAGTAGTAGAAGTAAACACGGCTAACCCCATAGTGAAAGAATCAAAAACAAAAGAAAAATTTGCAAGATTGAATGGACTTAGTACAAACGCAATACCACCTAGGCTTAGAAAAATTAAATTATCAACTTTAAATATCTTTCCCAAGTAAATTGAACTTACCGAGTAGAGAGCTATAGAAAGAATTTGCGGCAATGGTGAAATATCTGTTAAGGGTTCTCCTAACTCTATAATCTTAAAAATTAAAGTTGATAGAGGTCGAACATCATTGTTCCAATATACGTATCCTGATAATACCCTATACATATCATCTACGTACAATACATTAGCTTGAATTAAAGATAGTAAAAATAGAATCGAAACAAAAAAAACATATATAAAGGCTTTTTGTTCAACTTTATTAAGTGAAATTAACTTAATTATATTTATCATTTTACTTTCTTTAGAAACATCATTAAATTATAGTAATTTTTTTCAGTTTTTTAGTTAAATAAATCTTAAGATTTATCTTTGCTATCAAATGACTTAAAAAGTTGACGGGGTGACAAGAATTGGAAAAGGCTCACCGTAAGGACTTTAGAGATCCGCTATCGCAGATTAAAATGAATTTTGCCCCCAAGGAAAACAGTGTTGAATATTTTTGACAGTGAGAACAATAAATTTGTCGTCTCGGTATTTTCAAATAAACTGATTGACCACAAATGGATAAATCTCTGACTAAAATCGGACGAGTTTGATGTATTTCTTCTGTTTCTTTTCCACAGTACGGACAACTAATTCTCTGGTTTAATAGCTCTAGTTGTAGGATGTTAAAGCCTTCTTTTTGATAACAGGTAAAAACAGTTATATTCGGTAAATTTAATAAGGTATCTAGATGAAAGTCCATTCTTAACTAATAGGCAAAATGTAGCTCAGGATACATTTCACCACATGAGACTGGAAGAGCCCTCCAGCTTTTGTTTTTGATACGATTATCTTTTTTATTTTGGCAGCTCATCGGTATGAATTTTTTGTCAGTTTTGGAGGTGAGTTTAACCTTCACGGAGAAAGTTTTTTTAAAGGGTTAGGTTTGCTATTTTCAGGAATTTTAGCAGGAACTATGGTGATGTAGGAATTTAATAAACTATCATCAACCCATCCTGAATAATGCTCAACTTGTGTAGAATTTTTGGTAAGTTTAGTCAAGTTTAAATCTCCTCTAATTGCATAAATTTCTGGTCGTTGGGTTTGTGTATTTTTCCAAGTACTAATTCCTCCTGGTCCACCACCAAAATAATTGAGAGATACCCCATCAAAGGGACGAATAAATTTATCCCCATTCCAGAACCAATCTTTTCCGAGCCAATAGACAATTTCCTCCCACGAATTTGCTTCATACTCCTTATTATATATCTCTTTCCAGTTCATAATTCCTTTACCGTCTAAAGTAACTGAAAAAGGAGAATCATAAACAATTTCATAACGACCTTTTTCCCTTTCTTCGTCTTGAGGTGACCACCATAAAACCTCAACCAGATTATTATCTTCATCAGGATTTAAAGTTGTTACTGAGTTGGCATCTAATAAGCTTTTATAAACTTCTAATCCTTTAGGATGAATATCAGCTTTTAACTCAAATTGCCAGCATTTCCAACTATTTTTTTGTTCTATCAATTGCCACTTAATTTTACATATACCATTACCCGTAGCTACCCATAGTTGGTCTTTTTTTATGGTTAACTTATGAGGAATAACACCAACCAATTTACTATTCCTAGCATGATAAGACTTCAGCAATTTATTGTCATAACGGTAGGATACCAGTCCCATTCCTGGTAAATAGGGGTTTCCTTCTCCGCTACTTTGAGTAGCTAACCAAAAAATAATTCCCTGATCGTTATTACTGATTGCGAAATCATTGATCTGTTGCTTGCCTATTTGGGAGGGTTGAATTATGTTAATTTGATTAACTTGGGGATTATAATTAACAATGGTAGCAATTCCTCCGTTACCTTCTCCTTGTTCAGAAGAAATTGACCAGTACAATTGATTATTATTAATTACAGTGGCGGTGATTTTTGGTAAGCCTAGTTGAATCCCAAATTGTTTTTCCTTTACCTGTTTTAATGTATATAAAGTATGTTTTTGAGAGTCTTTTTCTTCTGGGGCAATTAATTCTAATACAACCTTTTTAGGCTCAACTTCAAAATCAGGAAAGGGATTAGGATCAAGAACAACTCGATATCGGTAGGTTTTGTCCTCTAATTCAATAGTGCGATAAGGTGGCTCAACTAGCTCCCTAATAGCTTCTTCGTAGGTTTCTGCAGATTTGTTTTCAGGTTTATAACTCCCTACTTGAGCTAGAAAAGTTTGATTAGTATCACAAAAAATAAAATTATAATCTTTAGTTTGAAATGTTATTGTATTATCAGAATCTGTGATATTTAATGTCTTTAATTTCTCAAAGAAATCCCCTTCCTGTTTAACCCTAAATTTAGGGGGTGGGGTTTGAGGAGAAGGACAATCACTTTTACCCTGATCTCCTGCTTTCTCTGAATTACTACAACCGACAAATAATAAGGGCAAACTCAAAAGAGCAATAACTAATTTTAAACTCATAAGAACCACACCACAAACAAATACAACATCGTTTCACTTTCTAACTACTTTTTCTCAAATTATCTAAATAAGTTACCCACTTAGCTGCTAAATCAATTTCAGTGAAAGGAATTTTAATAGAAGACTGATTGGGTTCAACAAAACTAAACTGGATGACAGGTTTTCCCTTTCTCGGTAAATTTTCCAAGTTAGTGTGTCTATCGTTTACTAATAACTCTATTTTGTCAACGTCGTTTAACAAAAATTTAGGTAAAGCAGGGGGAAGGAAACGGCTAGGTTTTCCCCAAGTAATTTCTTTTCCCTTAACACCAATAATAGCGTAAATATCGTACTTAGCTTGGTCAAAATCTTCAGCCCATACCCGATAGGCCTCTAACTTTTGATATTCATTCCACCCACTCCAAGCTAAAAGAAAAAAGACCACTAATAACGATAACCAAAATAGACCCCTTGCCATTATTAAATTTCCTAGAAAATAAATAAATTCCCTTTTATTGTAAACCTAAATAACAATTGTTCTCAAGACTTCATACAATAGGGGGTATCAATGGAACCACAAATTATGGTAAATAAAAACAATGAAAATGCTCATTCGTGGTAAGCCTTAAAACATGAAATTAAAACAAAGTTTTTGGTCTGATGTCCTTTCCGTGTTAATCAGTGTTTTGGCTCAGGGAAACGCTATCACTAACCCCCAAGCTATTTTAAGGTACGCCTTACCCATTGATAACGAACCGATACGCAAAGTTCAAGATGCGATCGAAGATATCTCCAATCATCTTCGGGGAAAACGCTGGCCACCCATCGCCAAAGATGTCAAAACAGCTTCTTTTGTACTTACCGTACGCAGCGATCAGATTATTGAGGGAGTTCCTAGTGATCGTCAACCTCAAGCAGAGAGCATATTAGAAAGTGTTAAAACAGAAATCAGCGAGTTGCAAGAAGCAGTAAAAAATAAAGACAAAGAACAGGTATGGCTAACAAGACGAGCCATCCTTGATAATATAGGAAAAATCGAAGCCTTAATGGTAGAGGGTTTTCCCTTTGATGTTCCCGCGGAATACGCCAACTTACCCCAGTTAAAAGGACGAGCCACTGTTAAAATAGAAACCACCAAAGGGGACCTTATGGTTGTAGTGGATGGTTACAACGCACCGATTAACGGAGGGAACTTTGTAGATCTGGTCAAACGGGGTTTCTACGATGGTCTTCCTTTTATCGATCTAGAAGATAGTTTTGCCATCCAAACCGGCAATCCCCCAGGGAAAGAAGAAGGCTTCATTGACCCAGAAACAGGGGAATATCGTTCCATACCCATAGAAGTATTGGTCAGAGGGGAAGAAGTACCGATTTATGGAGCTACCCTCGAAGAAATGGGGATTTATTTACCCGATTTAGTCCTTCCTTTCAATGCTTACGGAGCTGTTGCTTTAGCCCGTCCCAGTTTAGATCCCAACGGTGGATCATCACAATTCTTCTTCTTTAAATTTGACAGCGAATTAACCCCCCCTGGATTTAATTTGATGGATGGTCGTTATTCTGTCTTTGGGTATCTAGTTGACGGAAAACAAACATTAGCAGAACTAACTAAAAAAGACAAAATTATCTCAGCCGAGGTTGTCGATGGCTTAGATAATTTAGTCCAGCCTAAAAATGGTTAATGTGATACAACCTGAGTTCGATGTTAGTAGTTGGGAAGTGCGACTTTTTCCCATGAGATGATCAGGGTTTAACTCAATCTTGCACCTTCGATAAAACTGGCTAGTTTGTAAGCGTTCAGCTATCAGCCATCAGCTGACAGCGTTTTTCAGTGGAGTAGAAATTACTTTTAGTCTCAAAAGATCAAGGGGACAGGGGGAAACGGTGATCTCCTGGTCTCCCTGTATCTTGATTTTGATGAGTTGTCTATAAGTTTCCTTAGATCGAACTCAGGTTATCTAGCTGCTTCATGAAACCTAGACAAACCTTGACAGGCTTCATCCCTTACCGCATACTTATTGAACACTTAATTGTCGTAGTAAGGCTATCACACAAGTATAACCGTGTAAAAAAGTTTCTTTTCCTACTGGGCCAATTTCCCCGTTACAGAAAAATCCACCTACAGGGATTTCAGGAAAATAACTAGTTAATAACTGAGAGTCAAAATTCGGTGTATTATACAGGGTTTGCCCTCTTCCCAAACAGGAAAACATCAATGCTCCTTTGAGGGGTGTAGATGGTTTGGACTGTTTCAGGAGAGTTTCGAGATCCTCGGCAGAGGTTTGAGCATCCCGTAGATGAAACTGGAGTCGTTGACCGGGCCTCACCCTGTCACCGATAGCGATCGCCCCTATTTTGGGGTCAACTCCTAATAGGTTGCGGATTAAAAAATCTCCTGGTTGTAATTGTTGTTTAAATTCATCCCTTACCATTCCCACAAAGAGGGAATGTTGAGCCAGTCGGCGATCGGAATCTTCTAAGCTTTCCATCAACTGCCGCAAGTAATCTAGGGGTGATCTAGCTTCCTCGTTTTGGGACAGTTCTAAAATAATATTTCGTTCTCCTCTAACCACTTGATAGGGCTGACCGATGGGACGACATCCCTGGGCGACAATGGTATCAATGGCGATGTCCCCACTCAAAGCTAAGCCCACGGTTCCCTGGTGATAGAACCCCGATTTAGGGTCGTCTGTTCGATGATAAAAAAGAGTCCCAGGAACCCCCATCAAACTACTACTCAACCCTCCTACTTTAACCGATTGAGGATAAGCAAAATCTAAGCCAGCCAGGAGGTCATTTATGGGGGTAGAAAAAGGGTCGGACAATAAAATAAAACTGGGTTGATCTTGAGGGGCAACCCCCATCAATTGTTGCCAAATGTCGGGGGAAGCGTCTAAATCTGGGAGGCTTTCAGGCTGGAGAAAAAAGGGGTTAATTTTGACATTGGGTAAACAACCTACCATTAAACTCAAAGCTGGATTGTTTTCTATTTCGGAAACCTCTTTTTTCCGATTCTCTCCGATGATTCCTGCGCCACTACAACCGATCAAGATGGATAAAGGAAGTTTTTCTAAGATTAAGGGAATTAGGCGCGGATAATCGCTGGCATAAGCGGAGGAGATGAAGAAGATACCGATATCCCCAGGACTTGGCAAACCATTCTCAATGGTTTCCGTCACTTCTGTGACAGCAGCTTCTAAGGAAGGTTTGGTTGAGAGGGCATTAGTCCAGAACATTTATTTTTGAGCAAATATTATCGATTAAAGATTTCTATTAAAGTCTCCAGAAGGCATGGCGTTATTGGGAAAAATCTCTGCGGGCATGCTGTTGAACTGGGTATCAATGGTTAAATCTAAGCTGGAGTCGATTTGCTTGATCATATCAGAGACACTGGTTCGATACACAGTTCTCATAAAGGTATCCACATCCACCACTTCCTGTTGGGGCAGAGAGGCAAAAAATCTGTCCACTGTCCCATCTCCCCATTTGGCTGCTTGCACTGGGTTAGCTGAGGGTAAGCTGACTTGGCTTAAAGGGATGACAAAGTTCTCTGAGGGGCTACCAATAATGGCAATTGGTCCCCCACGAAATGGTGAGGAGGGTTGATTTTGGTCAAGGTTAAGGTTAGGAATACCGGCAACACCTATTCCTGCGCTTCTTGGTCCACCTGTGACAGTAGGCGTTCTCTGTGAAGATGATGCATCGATACTGAGAGGATCTCTCAGTTCTGATGCTGCACTACTCCCAAAATCGTAAATGTCTTGATAGATATCGGATGCTGCTACTTGGGATAAGATAGGGACTTCTTGTGGGGTTGAATCGTAGTTGTCTGTGTCGAGATTGAGACGACGAAAAGAAGTAATGATGGAATCTACAGATACATTTGTGGGATCTGATACAGCGTCTATAACTAAATCCGCATTGAAGGGATTATTAGAAGCAGTTCTTGGTGCTTGATTAGGAATTAATAGAGCAAAAAGATCGGAGTCAATAAAGTTTGGTGTTGTTGGTTGCTGGTTAGCTAGGTTATCTGCTGTTTCTGGGAATAGGCGAAGGGTCGCTGCCTGGCTTTTTGGGACTAAACTATGAATAGAGTTAAGACATACCAAAAATCCTAAACCAGTTTTGATTAAGTTGAGAGATAGTTTGTTCAGCATAAGACAATTACTTTGGGAACAATAGAGACTTTGTTCCTTATTGCTATCCCAATTCTACCCAAAAAATTTTCCTTTCACCCCCTCCTGCAAAGATTTTATTACCAACAGGGAAGATAAGGAGAAGTAAAAATGTTTTCTGTGGCAGTGAATTACAAAGAAATGTAAAAGACGTTAAGATTAGAGTATAAATAAAATTCAATTTTAAAATGATGCCTCATAGTAACCCCACGGAGCAGGAGTTGCTCAAAACTATTCTCGAACCCTTATTAGAAGACTTCCAATACTGGTTTTCTCGGTCTCGTCATTTATTAGAAACAGAACGAATCTCTTTTTTATCACTCCAAGAACAAGCAGAGCTTCTAGAGAGAGTGAAAACAAATCAACAAGAAGTCCAAACAGCGAAAATTCTTTTCCAAGCGACAGGAAAACAGGCAGGAATCGATACTCGAGCATTGGTTCCCTGGCATAAATTAGTTGCCGAATGCTGGCAGGTTTCCATGAAATGGCGATCGCAACAACAAGAAAATCATCCCCTCCCCTAAGCTTGTGGGGGTTGTTAACTGATGCAACGATCCCTATTTTGTGTTGACAATTCTTGGTAAGCTAGTTAGGGACAATCTTAAGAAAAGATTACGTTAGTCTCACAATTTCCTCTGTAGCATCCAGAAAAATTCATTTTTTATGGACACAACAGGATATAAAATCTTGCCCTTTCAATCTTGATTGGTACAAGCTTTGAGAGGAGAACATTCCGCCACCACAGTCTCAGTCTCTGTCATAAAAACAACTTACACAATAGCTTAATAGAATTAGGCTTCTAGTAATAACTAACCACTGACTTCGTTAAAGGAGAACTTCAAATGCTGCACTTAATCTATATCGTCGCTTTTACCATAATTGCCTTTATGGCCGTTAGTAATCTTATTCGTAGTTTAATCACCGTCAGTATGGACTCTCAACGTCGTTATCCTGATCGGCGCGATTACAGCCAAGCTAAGGGAAGGAAATGGAAAAGTACCCAGAAAACCATCCATCCTGAGTTACTAGACGAACGGGGTAGACCTATCAACGAACCATTATTAGTAATGCGTTCCGTCAGTGTAGAAGATGCTAGGCAACAACTAGACGCTCTTTATAATGCTTCTCCTAATCCTCAGCAGGAAACAGAAGAAGAATAGGGGAAATTGTTATTTAAAATCGCATTTTTCTAGAAGTTATCAATTTCCTAATCCAACTAAGTTTAGAATAATGTAGGGCAGATTATGTAGATTTTTTATTTGTTATTTTGAAACCGTATTTCAGTCCATGTTATAATCAGCACCGAAATAATTTTACAAAACAACGATGGCAGACAATGACACCTTGGTGACCAAAAAAGTATACATGGATATTTCCATCGGTGGACAAGAAGCAGAAAGGATTGTCATCGGTTTATTTGGGGAGACAGTTCCCAAGACAGCCGAAAATTTTTACCAACTTTGTACTCACGAAAAAGGATTTGGCTACCGTCAAAGTTCCTTTCATCGTATAATCAAAGATTTTATGATGCAGGGGGGTGACTTTACTAGGGGTAACGGGACCGGCGGAAAATCTATTTACGGAGAGAAATTTCCCGACGAAAACTTTACCGTCAAGCACAATGGCCGAGGTTGGTTATCTATGGCTAATGCTGGACCTAATACCAACGGCTCTCAATTTTTTATTACCTTCACCCAAACCCCTTGGTTAGATGGAAAACATACGGTCTTTGGCAAGGTTTTGGAAGGAGAAGAAGTATTAGACAAAATAGAGAACTGCGACACCGACGGTAGAGATAGGCCTCAGCAAGACATCAAAATTGAGGACTGTGGCAGCTTACCAGTGGATGAACCTTTTACCGTTAGTTAGAAAGCAATGACGTAGGGTCAGAGACACTTTAAAACTCTCCTTACCCAAGATAAGGAGAGTTTTAACACATATATCAAGCAAAGTCCTTAACCCAATGCTTTCTCGATAGCAGCTTGGAGTTCAGCATCATCCGGTGCAGTTGCTGGTTCAAAACGTGCTAGCACTTCGCCATCGCGGCCTACCAGGAACTTGCCGAAATTCCAGCTAATATCCTCACCATCTTTAACCAAGAATTGATAAAGGGGACTACGACTTGCCCCATTCACATCTTGCTTTTCTAGTAAGGTAAATTCTACATTGTACTTGTCACTGGTAAAGTCTTTAATTTCGGCAGGAGTCCCTGGTTCTTGTGCGCCAAACTGATTACAGGGAACAGCAACTACCTTAAAACCACGTTCACCATATTTTTTATCTAGTTGGACTAAGCCAGAATATTGAGGGGTCAAACCACACTTACTAGCAACATTAACAAAAAGAATAACCTTATTTTCTAATTCATTGGCAGGAAGGGATGTTCCTTCGAGTGTTACAAGATTTGTTGGTAAGGGCATAATTGTTGATAGGTAAAAAAGAAAAGATTATCTTCTATTATCCTCCTTTGGGTTCCCTTAAACAATCATGTCATAGTTGGAAAAATACCTAGATTAATTTTCTCGATTGGACCAGAGTCCAACAATGGTAGAAACATACTTACGGCCTTTACTCAAATAATCCCACAAATTAATGCCTGTTTTACTTTCTCCAGAAGTACGAGGTACACATACATAGGGAACCTCTTTCATTTTATAACCGAGTCTAGCTGCACGACACAATAAATCGATACAATATTCCCCGTAATCTCCTTTGAGGCGAATTTTCTCTAATACCTCGGATCGCGCTGCGATGAATCCACTGGTATAGTCATGAACTTTGCGCCCCAACAATAACATAGCAAAATTATTAATAATCCAACTCAGCACCCGTGCCATTAAACCATGAGCAATATCTGTTCCCCCTTCGATCCAACGGGAACCCGCCACTACATCAGCCTCTCCTTGTCTAATAGCTTCAACCAATTTCGGCACATCCTCGGGGGGCATAGATAAATCACAATCCATCCAAGTGATAATCTCCGCATTATAGGTTTGCCTAGCTTCATCAATCCCTCGTTGAATGGCAGAGGTTAAGCCCTTTTCTTCGAGACGACGGACCAAAGCAATCCCTGACTTAACGTCTTTTTCTCCCGGTGCATAAGGCGCATCAGCAGCCATGTCTGCTACAATTTTCCAGGTTTGATCCGGAGAATCATCGTCAATTACCAAGACAAGATAGGGGGGAGAGACACTAGCCATCAGACGTTCAATTAAGTCGGCAATATTACCACTTTCATTAAACGTGGGTAAAACCGTACAAACCAGGGTATTGTCGTCAACCTTAGACATGGGCGTAGTTTTAGAGAAGAGAATCTTAATATTATTGAAGACACAAAGTATTCTAACTTAGAATGGTGACCACCCTGTGATTTAATAATCTTAGTAGCTTTGGGTTTCTCCTTCTGTACCAATTTTAGGCAACATTAAAACATAACGATAGCCTGATTCTGGGGAACCTTGAACTACAATTTTACCCCCATGATTTTCGATAAGATAACAACTTAAAAGTAAACCTAATAACTCCTGAGAATTTTGAGTAGGTAATTCATTTTCTTCCTCTCCATAAATCAATTTTTCTAAATAAGAAGCGCGTAAAACATAATCATCCCCTGTTGAGGTAACAGTTTTATTGGTTTGGAGAGAATCAAGAGAGCGATGTAAGTGGACTAAATTTTTTTGTTTTGATGAATGATTAAAATTAACTTGAGGTAAACCATCCCCTAACCAAGGATGAGATACCCAAACCGCTATATTCACGGTTTTGCTACGACGGGAGATATGAATACGGACTTCTCCTCCTATTTCTCCTGATTCGAGAATACTCATCACCAAGTAATACAAACTTTGACGTACTATGTCCTTATCTAAGAGCCAAATTCGTTTACCAGGTTCGACAGATAAGCGCAAGGTTTGACGTTTTTGCTCGACTAGTTCGGCTAAACTATTGATGGTATTTTGCGCCAGCATTTCGATGTTAACAGAGCTAAGTTTCAGTTCATCATCGTTTTTATGGGAAATACCCAGATTGAAAATTTCCTTCACCAAAGAGTTCATTTGTTGACCACTGGTGTGGATAATTTTTAAATATTCTTTTTGTTTTGTACTCAAAGGCCCAAATAATTCACCCTGTAGCACACTAGCCATACCAATAACTGAAGTCAAGGGGGTGCGAAATTCTTCGATTAACTGTCGCAATAACCCTAGTTTAATCGTGTTGGGAGATGTTGATGGGGGTGATAATCTCGACTCATTTGGCTGAGAAACGCCGAGGTTGGAGGTTACTAAGTTTAAACACCGGTCTTCTTCGGGAGGTTGGGTTTTCAGCAGATGATTCCGTTCAAACTCCCGTAAACACCAACGAGCGGTGATGGCTAAAAATTCCACATCTCTTGAGGTAAAACGATGGGGAACTAAATCCATGACTGCTAAGGTTCCAAGACATTGTCCTTCTGCTGTAACCAAAGGAGTTCCCAAAAAGGCACGAATCCCGTAATGTTGCACCAAAGAACTTTTGCTAAAAACTGACTCTTGTAAAGTGTCATGGATGACCAAAGGTTGTTCGCTGTCAACCACATAGGTACTCAAGGCTTCTTGACGGGATATTTTACGTGTTGAGGCTAAATTATTCATTAACCCCAATCTTGACAGTCCTACGGCTGATTTTAGGCAAAATTGATCTTGGATCATGATCCCCAAAAGACAGATAGGAGTTTCGATGAAACGAGCTGCAGTTTGGGTTGCTTCCTCAAAAATAGGGATAGTCTCCGTATCTAAGAGTCCTAACTGTTTTAGAGAGTTAACTCGTTTTTGTTCTCGGACGGTTGGACTCAATCCATCTAAACGACAAAAAAGACGATTAGTTGAGGTGAATATAGGATCAATATTCACTCCTAAATTTACTGCTTGCACTTGCATCACAAAATCCCACTGACTTGAGGTTTAGAGAAACTACACAAAAATAACCAAATTTGTGGGTAAACTAATTGCTTACCCTGGCTAATATCTCTATTGATATCGTGTTTGTCTTGGTTAATCTGCTAATTCTAAAGTTCCCATAAATTTCTCTTTCTCAACATAATGAGCAAATTTTTCTATCTCTATCTCTTTAATTGCTAATCTCACTAGGTACTCTCTCTCAATTAAATGTATATTTATGGTTGGTGAGGATGGGGTATAGACCTGAGTTCGGAGTTCGGAGTTAATACAAAATCCGCTTTAGAAAGTAGATAATCATATTGAGAAGGCACAGGAAGCAGACGAGGCAGATTTTCTATAAGTTTTCTTATATGAAACTCAGGGTGTGGGGTGAGCTTTTCAATTTAACTGTCTTGTTTTGATCAAAAAAGGTAATCTAATAAATAATCGCTCCCAAATCTAACCACATCGGTGGAAGGAAGTCCAGTTGTTTCTTGAGTAGTTTCTATGGCTTTTTTAGCTTCTTTTTCCCCTAGATGAAAGGTGTTAAGGGCGATCGCTTTGACTTTAACCGGATTAACAGCACCCCCCACCTTAGCCACTTGTTCGTATAATTCAATCACCTCTGATATTGGAGGAATACTTACTTGTGGAGCGTTATGTATTTTGGTTTGTCCAACACGATGCACTAAAATTAACCCGGTGGGTTGACTACCTCTGATCAAGGGTAAAGTTGCTGTTGATCCTGGATGCAGTAGAGAACCTTGACCTTCTATCCAAAGAACACTATGGTTATTTCCTGCGTTGAGTACCATTTTTTCCACTGCACCGGCTGCAAAATCAACTCGAATAGCATCTAGGGGAATACCTTCTCCTGCAATCATAATACCCCCTTGTCCTGTGCCTAGGAATTTAGAGGAAATACCTCGTTGTTGGGCTGCTTTATGACATTCTAACCCTGTAGACATCTTCCCAACCATCATGTCCGTACCAACAGTAAGAATGCGCTGACAATCCAGGGATTGAGCTTTAGCTGAACCGATCCCTAACTCTAAGGGTTCTTTGCGAATATCCCAGATCCATTGTTGCGGTTGTAATTGCTCAAAATAGGGTGCTAAATGGGTATGTAACCCATTGACAACGGATAAACCTGCCTTGACTGCCTGTTTAACTTCTTCTAGGAGACTGTCGGGTAAGATCCCCCCAGAAGGGGCAATACCGATTAATAAGACATCTGGTTTGTGGGTTAAAGCTGCTTGAAGATTGGCAACAATGGGAATATCTTTGGCGATACCTGCTACTTTTTCTAGGGGTTGTCCGACGGTTTGAGCATCGATAACAGCAGCGATCGCAGCTTGTCCGTAGCGTAAGTAAGCTAATCCTGTTTTTCCATGATTGCCTTTAATGCCATCATGGAGTAGAATTACCACCCGATGATTTGCCGTCAGATACACTATGAGTTACCCCTTATTGCTTTGTTCTATCTAAAATTTTTTTAACCGAATTTTTCTGAATTATATGGTTATGCTTTTGAAATGAGCAAAATATTAAGGCTTTTTTAATTAATTTTTAGTTATCTATTTGATTTGAGATAAAGCCTGTTATATGTAACAAAATTGCCTCAAAAAAAGATAATTTTAGTCACTGTTATCTGAACAACCTTACAAAGTCTAGTTAGTTGCTACAATCTTAAAGAGAATCTTAAGAATTAAACAACTTATTGAAGCTTCTCAAAAAGTCTGGGGGGACTCGCCGAAAGTTAGGGGACAAAG
>NZ_JARVCN010000042.1:0-13998 GCF_038442745.1 Crocosphaera sp. Alani8 | reverse complement strand
TAGTTATCATCACACTAGACATGGGGGATCTTAAACCATCATCCATTAAAGCCGTTATTGAAGGCATCAAACGCTTAGGGAAAGCCATTAAAAATGAAGGAGGACGGCCATTAGTCGCCGTCTGGGATCGGGAACTGGGCAAAGGCATCGATGATGTAGCAGCCAATTATGGCCACAAGAAAGTACAGGAAATCTTAGATAACGCCATTCCCTTCGATGAATGGTTAGGATCTCAGGTTGAAACCGACTATTTAACTTATTTACCCTCTGTTAAGATTAATGAACGTTACTTCAACGTTGAGATTCCCGATAATAGGTTAGTGTGCATGAAAGGAGTTCAAAGCACAGGGAAAACAGAACGGTTAGCCCGGAGTTGTCGTAAACTCCTCAAAAAAGGCCATCCTCTCTTTGTCCTCTCCCACCTAGAAAATTTAGCTAGGGCATTAGGAGAACGGTTAGGGGTTCCCTATCGGACCGAAAGAACTGACGACGGTAGGGTTTTAGGATACGCTTTAGTGACCGATTCCCTAAGACCCAAACGGAAAGGCTTTAACGCAGATCATTGGAACCCGGAACGCTGGCGAGACATGAAAGCCCCTGTGGTGATCATCGATGAGTGTGAACAGGTGATCTGGCATACCCTAGACGGGAAAACGGATATTAGTGATTATCGTGTTCAAGTTCTTAAGGAACTGAAAAAATTATTGAACATTGCCCATCAAATAATCTTGGCTGATGCTGACCTCTCCGATGAGGGCATTGAGTTTATTCAAGGGTTATTAGATGAAAAGGTCGAGCCTTATATTATGGTCAATGACTATCAACATGAAGGGTGGGATTATTTTACTTTCTCTTCGACCTTAGAATGGCATTCAAGACTAATGAAAAAAGCTAAGTCAGGGAAAAGGTTATTAATCTTAACGGCGGCTCAAAAGGTAACGTCTAAGAACGGAACGATAGCTATTGAAAATAGATTACTATACTCATTTTCCCAGGACGAAATCTTAAGATATGATAGTGAAACTCTAACGGAAAAAGGACACCCTGCTTGTGAAGGAAAGTCCGACTTAAATACCTTATTTAAAAAATATAAGTTTGTGGTAGCTTCTCCTTCCATTGTCAGTGGGATAAGTTTAGATTTTCAAGGACATTTTGATGAAGTTTGGTGCTTATCGACAGGAGCGATTACTCCGACCAATATTGTCCAATTCCTATGGAGATTACGGGATAACGTCCCGAGATTTCTTTATGTTGATAAAATTAGTAATATTGGGTTAGTGGGTAATGGGTCAACCAATGCCACCAATTTAATGCGGGGTGAATATAAGAAGTGTGAGCTAACCATAAACTCCTTAAAGGAATTTGATTATCTTTGTGTAGATGATGTAGATACTCCGATTGACTCGATTTGTATGAGAACCTGGGCGAAAATGGGGGCGAGAATAAATCGACATAATAAAAACTATCGAGAGACGGTTTATGCTTTATTAGATGCCCAAAACCATCGACGTTATTCTTGGTCAGATTGTTTGGATTCTGAAGAGAGAAAAGCCGAAAGAAAAGCCTTAACGGATAATAGAGAGCAGGGGATTAATAACGATTGTGAGCAACAGGTTCAAGCTAAAGAGATTGATGCTGATGAAGCTAAACGGATTGAAGAGACTATCATTAAAACCAAAGAAGAAAAAGCACAACTAAAACGATACAAACTCAAGCAAAAGTATGGGGAAGTAACTAAAGAGATCGCCAAAGCGGATCTTGTAGGGTTACATCCTAAATTGAAGCTTCATTATCATCTAACGATGGGGCGTGAGTTTGTCGAGGCTAAAGACACGGCTAAAGTGAAAACCCTATTAGAGAATAATGAGGGGGCGGCCTTTGTCCCAGATCTGAATCGGGTGACAAAAATTAATAAAGTGAAGGGATTAGAAGCGTTAGATGTTCTTGGATTAGTGGACTTCAATCGGGAATTTATGGCCACGGATGAGGATCTAATTAAACGGGCTAACTTGGCCATTCACAATACAGAAGAAATTAAAACCGTCTTGGGGATCTCTATTTGTCAGCCGACGGCGAACCCGAAAACGGGAGAGATGACTGTCCCTTCTATTAAAGTGACACGACAACTCCTTAATTTAATTGGCTATGATCTCAAACGCACTGAACGGCGAACGATTAATGGGCAACGACAATTTATATATAAGGTCGTGGATCTGCTGCCTCCTCAAAACCGTGAGGCGATATTTAATTACTGGCTGACCAAAGATAAGGAATATTATCGGATGTCTGATGAAAACATAGAAGTGGATCGACAGACCGTATACAGTAAGTCGATCTCTCGTGCCAATGGGGAGGGAGTAAAGTCTGTGGTGCCACCCCCGAATAATGGGAATGGGGAACCGGTGGCACGACAGACCGTATACAGTAAGTCGACCGCTTGTGCCAATGAGGATGGGTCAAATCAGAAACCCTCTCCACAGTCCCCAACAGAAGACGGTTTGAGAGAAGTGGCACGACAGACCGT
Organism: Crocosphaera sp. Alani8; assembly: GCF_038442745.1. Lineage (NCBI taxonomy): Bacteria > Bacillati > Cyanobacteriota > Cyanophyceae > Chroococcales > Aphanothecaceae > Crocosphaera > Crocosphaera sp. Alani8. The sequence goes on along the minus strand of NZ_JARVCN010000042.1, from coordinate 11,474 downwards.
ATACGATAAGTCGACCGCTTGTGCCGATCCGACAACACCGTTAAGAGTGGGGATGGAGATCATCAGTCAAGCCACCATGAAGATAGGGAGGATCGTCTCAGTATCCGAGAAGCTGTCGGAGGTGTTGGTGGAGTTTGTGGATCAAGTTAGCCGTTATCAGTTATCAAGTTTTTGGGATGAGGTGGAGTTAATTTTTTAAAAAAGAGATCAAAAAAAAAACAAATTCTCTTTTCCCATCTGCCCAGGGGGGTACTAGGGGGTCTCCCCCTAGACAGTTACTCCGTACTGACTTGAACTACGGAGTAGTTCAATGTCAGTACATGGAGTGCGCTGGCTTAGCTTTCGCTAAGATGCCCTACTAACACCCTAGATGGGAGCCAAATCGGTCAAATCCGACAGCTAGGGGGGTAAAAAAAGCTTGTTATTGGACGTTACTAGACGTTGCTGGACGTTACTAAACGTCGTTGATAGTCATGATTTGTTATCAATTTAGGGTCAGATTCGGGTCATTTACCGAGTCGGGGTGACTTTTTTGATAACAATTAGTAACGTTGAGTAGGAGTCAGTGACGTTTAATGACGAGTAGTGACGTTTAGTGACATTAAAGAAATCTAAAGAAAATCAGGGTTTTTCGTCATTGAATGAACCAGTGAAAAAATAAGGCTACCCAGGTTGATAAAAAGTAGCTACTGGTTATGGTCACTGTTGGTCATCTAAAAGGACAAACCCGTTTTAGATTTGCTTAATATTTTATCATTGAAGGTGTCCGTCACCATGAAGAGGAGAGAGACGGGACACATAAGCGCGCCCTGTTATGAGACATGAAGGGAAAAACCACTATAAGGATCTACCATCAATAATGGGGTATGGGTTGGGATCTACTCGGTGCATGAGAAACAACTCTTCGAGTCTGAAGATATGGGAGACTTGGTGGACTTTGGGACAAGGGAGAATGTTAATAGAAAATCTCCTTTGTCTTCCGTGTCTTCTCAGTTTCCCTTGTCTTCTTTAACTAGAAGTATTGTCCACTCAACTGAAAAACACTGTGGGGTGAGAAATTTACTATTCAAAGTGTGCTTTTTATGGTTTTCCTTTCATCTAGCTAGGGAACGTTCTAAACGTTCTGAAATGATCAAAGCTTTGATCTTTAACTGATTGACATGAGACTCTTCTACGAGGGTGTCAGTGGGATCATGATTGAAGGCTTATCCAGCGATCGCCATCAGGCTTGAACAGATCAAAGATGATCTGATTGCGTCCCCTTGGCTTACTTTCTTGAAGTCTCCACTTGCTGAGTGTCTGAGGGGTAGTTTTGATGTTGTATTTCTGCTTTAAAATGCCCTGTATTTCTTTATCAGTGAGTCGTTGAGTTTCCTCACTTTCAGAAATGGTCTCTGTGTTTTCCTTATCAATGGGATTAAGATTATTCTGTTCTGATGGGGCTGATGGGGAATCGGATGAGCGCAAGGAATCGCTTTGTTGAACTTCTACACCATAATCAGTTAAGTTTCTGACAATAACTGGATCATCCTCTAAATCAAGCTGATTCTGATTTGCCTCTAGTTGTGACAGCCGATTATCTAATTCTTTAAGTACAGGGCTGTCTTGGGTTAGTACATGACTAGATAAAAGACTAGGGAACAGATTAGTCACTGACTCCTGGATCAGTTCTTTTAACTTATCTTCTGATGGTGCGTTATTAGGTAATTGACTAGGTAAAATACTATTGAGGGAATCCTTGACTATATCCTCTACCATTCTCCTGTCTAGTCCATTAGAGGCTAAAGGACTAGGTACAGTATCAGAGCTAAAGAAGAGTTTTAAAGCCTCAACGATACCAGTTCCCCAAGATGGTGATAACTCACCCTGTTTATTGTTTCGGGTGATCTCATGCTTGAAACAATAAGCCTTTAATTGTTCTGCTATCTCAGGGGGAAGATAACAGGTAACAGTTTTATAGCCTTTTGGGACTGCCATACAAATTAGTCTTGTACTAAAGTAACTGACTTAATATTATACTATAATATTTGACTAAGTAATTGACTATTTAGAAAAGTATTTGACTAATAAAGACAACAAAAGTAACTGACTTATTCATATTAAGTAATGTACTAAGGTAATTGACAAGTTAGTGGATGGCTAAAAACAGCTAAGCAGCCGTGTCATAGTAAGGAGAGGGCAAAGTCGGATAAACTCGGAAGATATGGCGAAACACTTCCTCTGTTTTTTCGCTGACTTCATCTTCGCTATAACTATCAATGGGTAATCCAGTTTCATCGCTATAAAGAAAGTCGTAAATAGTCCCTCTAACCCCATCTCTAGTAGATTCTTTGTCTCTCCAATTATCTATTTTAAGTTTTTCTTGTTTTAAGATTTCTAATAACTGAGTAGCAATATTTTTGATTTTTTTGATGGTTTGTGGAGATAAATTTTCTTTATTTTTTCTCAGTAAATCAAAAATAGCGAGAGATTCCTCGTCTAAACCTTCCCGAACACCACGACTCGACTCTTCATCTAGATTCTGTACGAAAATTAATAGGGCTTCAAAGGTTTGTTCAATAACTAACCGATCTTTCTCATGGTTATAATTAGCAATCATTTCTTCATAATGGCGTTGAAAATTAGTCCGTTGAGGATTTCGTGCTAACATTTGTCTTAAGCGTATTTCAATGGCGTTTTTCAGCGTTTGAACCGTAGTATTCTTAGCCTGACTTTTACTAAATTCTTGTTTGAGTCGGTCAAAATCAATTTGACTAATATCATACAGTTCCCTTTCTTCTGTGTCCTCACGGCTAACTTCAATGGCTTGACTAACTACTAATTGTAATTCTCGTAAAATTTCTGTAATGTCTGTCTTCGCTAGATCCTCTTGTAAACATTTGTAGATAAATTTAATCGCATTATGGGCTTGACGGTACTGGTTGACCTCTGGAACATTGAGACAAGCTTGATATTTTTTAAACACTTCTCGACACAAAATGTCAAACCGTTTACGGGTTTCGTCATTCTGGTTGGCTGCTTCTTTTGCGGACATAATCGCTTTATTCAGGGCAAAACTAGGGTTTTTATAGTCTAAAATGTCATCTAGTGAAGCATTACTTTCTTGTAAAAACTCTTTAACCTCCTTGATGGCTTCGGCTAACTCAGCAAGTAAGTTAATATTCGGTTGGGTGGGGTCTACGGTTAAATCTTTGTTTTCTCGGCCCGCGTCTCCTGTTCCGGCAAAGGTAGCTAGGGCTTGTCTCAAGTTTTTCAAAATGCCACAATAATCGACGATTAAGCCGTTATTTTTTCCTTCATGGACTCGGTTGGCACAGGCGATCCCCTGCATTAAGGTATGGGCTTTTAGGGGTTTATCCAAATACAGGGTCGACAAGGAAGGGACATCAAACCCCGTTAACCACATGGCACAAACAATGGCAATGCGAAAAGGATGCTCTGGATCTTTAAAGGCTTTTTCAACACTAATCCGTTTCCCGTCGTCTAATTCAAAGCCATTTTTAATTAAAGTGCGATGGGGGGTAATGTCTAGCTCCCATTGAGCAAATTTAGCGACCTCTCCCTGTTCTTCGCTAATAATGACAGCAGTAAGGGTTTCTTCCATCCACTTAATTTGCCGTTGCTGATAAATGGCTTCTTGTTCATCTGAAAGGGTTTTTAGCTGTTTTTTTAGTTGTTTGATTCTTTCTTGCCAGTAATGGACAATTAACTCATACATTCGCCCACAGGTAACTTTATCAATACAGATAAACATCCCTTTGCCTGTTTCCCAACTGGTGCTGTAGTGGGTTACAAAGTCTTGGGCTATCTCTCTTAAGCGTTTCTCGTCGGTAATAATCTGATATTCTCGGCGTAATTCTTTCTCTAGGCGTTGTTCAATATCTTGGTCTTCTAGGGATAATTCTTCTATTTTGGCAGCTATTTGTTCATTTAAGTCATTTGTGGCAATATTTAACTTATCTCCTCTGGCATCGTAATATAATGGCACGGTGGCGTTATCTTCTACTGCTCTTTGGAAGTCATAGGTTGAGACATATTCCCCAAAGTAGCGTCGGGTAATTTCGTCATCGTTAAATAACGGTGTGCCTGTAAATCCGATAAAACTGGCGTTAGGCACAGCATCTCGTAAGTTTCTCGCTAATATACCGTACTGGGTGCGGTGGGCTTCATCACTAATAACAATAATATCGGAACGGTTAGTATAAGGTTGATTTGGATCTATCTCTTGGTTGAATTTTTGAATTAAGGTGAAAATATAGGCTTTTTGCTCCCCTAACAGGTTTTTTAAATGTTCTCCACTCCCTGCACGACAAGGCTCTTTATCATTATTCACTAACCCACATCCGGCATAGGTATCATAAATTTGTTTGTCTAAGTCGTCTCTATCCGTACAGATTAAAAAGGTAAAGTTTCCTCCCAGTTTTCGACGTATCTTCCTGGTAAAAAAAACCATTGAATAGCTTTTCCCTGCTCCTTGCGTATGCCAAAAGACTCCTAATTTTCCCTGATTATCTTGGCGATTATTAACGGATTCAAGGGCTAAATTAACCCCTAAATACTGATGGTTCTGCGCGATAATTTTGTTAGTTTTTCCACTCGAATCATCAAATAAGATATAGTTCTCAAATAAGTCCATAAAGTTGTTTTTATCACAAACTCCTTTGAGCAAGGTTTCCATATCCACCACCCCTGGCTCTATTTCGGCTAACCGTTTCCATTGATGAAAGTATTGGTATGGACTCGAAAAACTGCCTATTCTAGCATCAATTCCATTTCCTAAAACTACAAAGGCATTATAGTAAAATAGATGGGGAATGGTATCAAGGTAATCTAAAAAGTTCTCTTCGTAAGCTGCTTGAGTGTCTCGGTGCAGGTTCTTAACTTCCATGAATAACAAGGGAATGCCATTGACAAACCCCACTAAATCCGCACGACGACGATAAATATTACCTTTTATCCATAATTCTCTAACAATTAAAAAGTCATTATCTTCTGGATTATTAAAGTCAAATACTTTTAATTTCTTCTTGGTTAATTCTCCTTTATTATTACGATAAGTGACGGGTACGCCATCAAGAAATAGATTATATTTTTCTTGGTTAGTGACTAAAAGACTTTGAATAATAGTAGTTTCTTTAATCTGACGAATGGCTGAATTATAGGCTTCTTCTGGTAGGTTTTTATTAAAGTCTCTTAATTTCTGTTTGAGGTAACGGGTTAAGATAATTTCTGTGGGATCTTTTCTTCCTAATAAACTATTCTCTCCATAGTCTTCTCTATCATAAGCATAGACACTTTTCCACTTTAGTTGCTCTTTTAAGTAATTGGCGGTAGTTTGTTGTACTAGAGTGTCTTCGGTGTATTTCATTTATGGCGTTTGATGAGAATTAGTCTATGATTTATTATTCCCATTTTATCCTCAAAAATTTCTTTTAATAAGGTAAATTTGTTTTAGTTTGTATCAATTTTTATGGCAAGAAAAAAGTTACTTTGATTTCTATTATTTTTAAACCCGATAAAATCTGTTAATTAATCTTAGTTTTTATCTGAGTTGATTTAAAGGTTCTCTTCTTTTAAAAGGGTGATAAATCCTGCTTGTTGAAAGTGTTTATCATGGGCTAGGGCTTCGGTTAAGTATAAGTTTTCCATGATTTGAAAGGATGTACAATCGGTTAAACTCCATCCTTTATCAAGTCTTTTTAAATAGAGGTCTAAGGCTTGACTAAATTGTTTATTATTCTGGACTATGATAATAATATTCGGGTGATTTTGCATTCTTTTAACGGTTAAACCTGCTTCTTTCCTAATCTCAGGCGCAAATTTAGAAAAGAAGTTTAAGAACTCCGTTAAGACCATTTCGCTAGTGATAATCTTCTTTTTTTGATTGTTTAATTGTTGATAAATTTTGATTGCTTGTTGATGCCATCGATCTCTTTTATTTAACAAGGCAATCCAAAATCCTGTATCAGCAAAAACGGCTTTCATTGGTTATATAAATAATCGTCTAATTTCTCGGAAGCGTCTTCTGGTACAGTGTCCCAAAGTTCGTCAGGAATTTTATCAGCGTTTTCGGTGACAATTTGCCAAAAAGGAGGGACGGTTTCATCAAAGGGTTGAGCTTCTTCTGAGGTGGTTAGGGTTTCTTGATTATGTTTACTGATAGTTTCTTTGATAAAGTTTTCTAGTTCTCCTAATGTTAAACTGGCAACGGAACGGTTAGGTTCAAATGGCGTGTTTATCATTGTTTTTAATATATTTTTGGTTACTTTAATTATACGTTAATTTCTCCATTCATTAATCGGGGTAGTAATATGTCTCTTGCTTGTTTGAGTTTTTGATTCATTTGATGAAGTGTTTTAATTTGATTATCTATAGGATGAATTTGCTCTAAAAATAATTTGATTATTGAATCTTTAGGGGTTATAAATTCAACATTTTCTAAACCTGCTCTTGTAACAGAAGCAAAAATAGCACCAGTTCCTATCATATCTTCTTTAAAAAAATGATTTTTAAGTTGATAATACAAAAATCCTTGATGATGATTTTTAGAACGAATTGCAGCTAAACCTCGACCTATAATAATTTTTTCTAAACTTATATTCATTCTTCCAACTGGCGCACGAACACTAAATAAAATATCTCCTTCTTCAGCAATTCTTGATTCTTTTGTAGAATAAAATTTATTTTCTGGAAATCTACCACCAAAATTAGCAACTCCCTGATGAAAAGGTAAACCTATTTTATCTTCATTATAAAACTCAGATTTAGGACTTTGACCCATTGTTAAAAATGCTAATTCTTTTAAGATTTTCTTCTCCCAACCATCAGGAATACCATCAATAATAGGGGTGTGTTCATGGGCAGGAAAACGGAGATAAACAAACCATTCTTTGTAAAGTAAACGGGCTGATTTTTCTAATAATTCGATGCGTCGGCGGTTATTTTCGATTAAATCATCATATTTTGATAGGATGTTTGCTATTTTTTCTTGGGTTGGTAGTGGAAAATCGGGAATAAGAAGTCGTTCTACATCAGAAGGACTAATATTAGCCTGATTAGCACTACCTTGAGCCATCAATGCTATTTGTTCTCTAATACTACTCTGTAAAAGATAATAATATAAGAATAATAAATTATATCCACTATTTTCTTTAATAATAAGTTTTCCTGCCCTCTGATTTAGTAATGATACTTGTTCATGGTGATATCTTGCAACTCTACCAACAACAGAATTAGGCTGTGATAAATGAGAGCCAGTTAATGAAATTAAAATATCATTTTTAACAATTTGAAATTTTGGATCTAAACTTTCTAAAAAGAAACTAGGGATATATTGACAATCATCAACAACAACTTGTTCATTTTTAATATTAGCAATTTTTATGACAGGAATCCCATTATCAGTAAAATCTTTGGACTTAAAAGCATAGCCTGAAATAATTTTACCTACTTGTTTAAGAGTTATTTTGTTACTTTTCATCTATCTAATACCTCCAAATAGAACAATAAAAGAATAAGTAATAAATCATATTTATTAAATTAGTAATTTTCTTATTAAATTATTCAAACTCCTGATTAATGATGATTTCAACTTCAGACTTAAGGGGGATAATTTTTGTTTGTATGATGTCCCAAATCGTTTCATCTTCTAAACTAAAATAAGCATGGGCTAAAATATCTCTTAAACCAGCAATTTTACGCCATTCAACCCTGGGATACTTAACTCTCATCTCTTGAGGTACTTGTTTAACCGCTTCCCCAATAATTTGTAAATTCCTTAAGGTAGCATCAACCCTTAATTCATCCCCCATAAAACTCTCATAATCAAGTCCTTCACTATATCGTAAAATCTTATCACAACTGATTAATATATCATCAAAATAAAGCCTTAAACTACGAGACATAAATGGCCTCCTTTTCCACTGAATCAAGGAGTTGAGATTTTAACATTTTGCGACTGACTAAATCAACCGATAACCCTAAACTATCCTCTAAAAAAAACTTTAACTCCATATAATTGTCAAAGGTAACTACTCCTTCAAACTCCACCAATAAATCTAGATCACTACTACTTTTTGCCTCATCTCTGGCAAAAGATCCAAACAAAGCTAATGAGGTTACCCCATAACTTTTAATCACAGTTAAATTTTGTTTCAAAAACTTGATTAAATACTCTTTGTTCATTCTTTTAAATACTCCTTTAAATTCCCAATTATTCAAAATTTCTAGTAATCTCAGCAGCCAAATTAACCGCCTCTTGATTGAGGTCTTTTAACTCAAGATGAATCTCCCTTAATACCTCCTCAAAATCAAAATCCTCGTCCTCCTCTTCAGGAGCAACCCCCACATATCGACCAGGGGTTAAACTCCAATCATTGGCTACTAATTCCTCCTGACTAACTAACTTAACTAACCCCTCCACATCCCTTAATTTTCCCTCTGGAAACCTCTCTAGTAACCACCCTGCTTGTCGATAATAATACCTCACTAACTTAAGCTGTTTAACCGTCTTTTGCCGAGAACTATCCGCTTCCTTTCTTAACCCGTTTAACTCCTTATTTGACCACCATAAATCACTATCTTTTGCCCCTAAATCCTTCTCTCCATGCTCTATTACTCTCCCTAATAATTTATACAATAAATCCACCTGCTTAACTAAATCTCTACTCCCTTCACTTAACCCTATTAATTCCTTAACTTCCTCATTTAAACCGTCTATTCTATCCCTTCCCTCAGCAAAGTTAGGAGATTGTTTATAAGTTTCTATATCTTCTTTAACTAAATAATAAGTCTCCCGAAACTCTACCCACACCTCGTCCTTTTCATCTATTAACTGATAAAACCTTTCTAATGCCGAATCTAACTTACTAATACAACCGATATACTCCCCCAACAACGGCAAACATTTCTTATATTCTTCCTCTACCTTTCCTAAATAACTCGATACCAACTCAATAAACCGCTCCCCCTCCCCTCGATATAACCAAACAATAGACAAAATATTTTGTAACTGTTCTGGACTAAAATCATAAATCTTTCTCGTTACTTTACGGTAAATATTTCGGGCATCAATCATTAAGACTTTATCTTTCATTTCCTCTAATTTACCTTTATTTAAAAACCACAACTCACAAGGAACCGTCCTGGTATAAAAGAAATTAGAACGGATAGCAATCATCATTTCTACTGCCCCCGTTTCCATTAACTTTTGCCTCACCTTCGCCTCATCTCTTCCAGCACTAGAAGCCTGAGAAGACATGACAAACCCTGCCCTCCCTCGCTCATTCAAATAACTATAAAAATAACTAATCCAAAGATAATTACCGTTAGAAACCCTCTCCGCTTTTTCTTTTTTGGTTTTACTTTTCTTCCTGGTAGTAACCCCAGGTAATCCAAAGGGTAAACGGGGATCTCCTTCTACTTTCTGTGCGTCCACTTCATCCGTATTAAATGGGGGATTAGCCATCACATAATTAGCCTTGCCCACTAACTCAAACGGGTCTTCATAATAAGTAATGGCTTTTTGAATATTTCCCTCCAATCCATGCACCGCTAAGTTCATTTTTGCTAACCGTATTGTCGTCGCATTCTTCTCTAACCCCCGAAAGGTTAACATCTGCGGATTCTTATTTTGTTTCTCCACAAAATGCGCGCTCTGGACAAACATTCCCCCAGACCCACAAGCAGGGTCAAACACAATCCCCTCACTGGGTTCTAAGATATTGGCAATCAAAGAAACCAATGAAATCGGCGTAAAAAATTCCCCATTATCGTGTGCTTTTAAATCCGCAAATTGAGTTAAAAAATATTCGTAAATTCTCCCGAATATATCCCCGTCCGCTTCTTTTAATTCATCAGGATTGAGGGTTCTTAATAACTGCCCCAACACCTCATTATCTAACTCTTGATACTCACTTTTCGGTAACACCCCCCTCAAGCTTTCATAGTCCTCCTCGATGGACTCCATAGCGTTAATTAACGCCTCGGGCCTGTCTTCGGAGTCCGGTAGGGACACTAAATAATCAAACTGCCCTGCTTCCTTCAAAAAAATCGCCGTCTTCTGGGAAAAATCTTCCTTGGTTAACGGGCGTGTTTTTCCTCCCCGTTTCGGTAACTTGGCCTCCACCTCCTTTTTCACCTTGAGAAAACGACTATAAGCATGGCGCAAAAAAATTAACCCCATCACTGGGATGAAATACTCATTGCTGGCATAGTTAGAATTTGTCCGTAGGGTGTCAGCAGCTTCCCACAAATTTCGTTCGATGGCTTCAAGGTGTCCTAATTTTGTCATGAAATGATGATTTTTGGAGTCTAAAACTACTTATATTAAAAATACTTATCAATTAACGAAAGAATGGGGGTTGTAGCGAAGGGAAAAGATAACATTTCCTTAACTCGGTCAAAGTACCCAATTTTTGAGTAACGAAATATCAACATCCTGGGGTCAAGTCCACAATATCTATGTATCGTGTATATAAGAAATTTAAAACTCACACACCCCCATGAAAGTTAAGGGCCATGGCCAAGCTAAAGTCTTAAACACCGCCGAACTACAACGGCTCTTTACTGAAGGTTTTACTAACCCCCGTGATCGCGCTCTCTTTGGCATTTGTTTATTCACTGGTTGCCGAATCTCCGAGGCTCTAGCCCTCGAAGTCACTGACATTAAAGGCGGTACGCTCACCTTCCGTAAGTCTACCACTAAAGGTAAGCTTAAAACCCGTCAAGTAACCATTACAGACTCTCTCAAGCCCTTCCTTGATGATTACCACCCCAAACGTCAAATAGGCGATGCTGGCTTTCTCTTCCCAGGTAAACAAGCCTGGAGGCATCTCTCTCGCTACGCAGCCGATAAGCTCCTTAGAGCCGGTTGCTCTCGCATTGGAGTCGAAGGTGTCAGCACCCACAGCTTCCGACGCACCGCCTTAACCCAAATGCACAACGCTGGCATCCCTTTAAAACACATTCAGGAAATTTCAGGCCACCACGACCTCGGTACTCTCCAAGCTTACCTAGAAGTCTCTACCGAACAAAAACAATTTGCTGTCTCTGTCATCGGTTGGTGATCTTCATCCTCTTCTTGTTCAGATCCCTAGAAACTATTACAATCTCTTTTACGTACTAATTACTGACAAAAAAAAAGGGGGGTTGCCTTTAATGAAGTTTTCAATTACTAATTTGAATCCGGTGTAAATCCACAATATCTTGTAAACCCACGAGATCAAAAACCAATTAACTTCACCAAAAGGGGAAAACCCTTGCCTAAAATCAATTACATTTTGAAGTTTACCGTTTTTTTTGTGTATTTAGATCATTCAACTAGGTAATGAAACTCGGATAACCCCCTTGTCTAGCAGCACAAGAGGACTAGGTGAATGGATGCCACAAAAATTAAACGGGAATTTATCAACTGTTCAGGGATCGCCACTAACGTTTTCAATTTAGCGGTCAAAATCAGCCCTGACATCGAAATT